>JAYTZD010000446.1:0-2932 GCA_043742065.1 Oscillatoriales bacterium | reverse complement strand
TTCCGCCACTGATTCAATAGGAGCACGAACGAAAAGTAGCTCTTGGTTTATGTCAATGGATTCAATACCTCGGCGCTCTTCAACAGACATATCTTTTAGCTTTGGAAAAACGATCAATCACTACTCTACCAGTTTTCATGCTGTAGCGACAGCTTCGGAACACCCAGGGTGCTTTATACTTGATTCATCAGGTAAAGTGAATAGACTCGATCCTTTATGTAAGCGCGATGAACAGCAGAAATTAAGGAATGCGATGAAAGCTCAAGAACTTTATCAACAAGGATTCGACCTCGGTCGCAGAGAACTGTATAAGGAAGCTGCTGAAGCTTTTACTCAAGCAATTAATCTCAATCCTGACTTTGTAGAAGCTTATATGTTTCGTGCTCATACTCGAGCTGTAATTGGAGACAAACAGGGGGGAGTTGCAGATTTTCAGAAAGCGATAGATATCTACAGGGCTAGAGGACAATCGCAAATAGCTGATATGCTTTTAGCTCCATTGAATTCGCTGAAAAATGAAATTAGGTTTGAACAGGAAGACCAGGGTCAACCGGAAGTTGAGGATGAGCCGAAAGCTAAATAAGCACTCGGCCGATTCAACATTCATCAGGTCAAGTGAATAGACTCGATCCTTTATGTAAGCGTGATGAACAGCAGAAATTAAGGAATGCGATGAAAGCTCAAGAACTTTATCAACAAGGATTAGACCTCGCTCGCAAAGGACAATATAAAGAATCAGTTGAACTTTTAACTCAAGCAATTAATCTCAATCCTAGCTTTCCCGAAGCGCATATGGTTCGCGCTGATGCTCAAACTTTATTAGGAAACCTACAGGGTGCAGTAGAAGATTTTCAGAAAGCGATAGATATCTACAGGGCTAGAGGACAATCGCAAATAGCTGATATGCTTTTAGTCCCATTGAATTCGCTGAAAAATGAAATTAAGTATGACCAGGAATACCAGGGTCAACCGGAAGTTGAAGATGAGCCGAAAAGTAAATAAGCAGCCTAGAATGCTAAAAAATTCCCACTTAATTTCTGCACTGACAGTTAGTTGTGAGGACTTCATTCCTCTAAGGACTAAAGTCCTCACTACCAACCAAGTTCACTCACACAAAGCAGTCGCATGAAATTGTATATGATCTTCCATAAAACTTGCGACAAAATAATAGCTATGATCGTAATCTGGCTGCATTCTCAAAGTTAACGGTTGTCCCGCTTTTGCACAAGCCTCCGCGAACACTTCCGGCAACAACTGCCCGTCAGCAAGATACGAATCTGCCGTGCCACAATCAATTAAAATCGGATGATTATATTGCGCTTTCAGCACCAATTCAGTTGCATCCCAAGCCCGCCAATCATCTTGATTATCACCGAGATAGTGGCTGAATATTTTTTGTCCCCAAGGGCTGTGCATTGGCGCACAAATAGGCGCAAAAGCGGAAACTGAAAGATAGCGATCGCCATTTTTTAACGCACAAATTAAAGCCCCATGTCCGCCCATCGAATGACCGAAAATTCCCTGTTTTTCTGGTATGACTGGAAAGTTTTCAGCGATTAATTTAGGTAATTCATTGACAATATAACTGTACATCTGATAGTGAGAATTCCAAGGTGCGGCTGTCGCATTAATATAAAAACCCGCACCACTTCCCAAATCCCAATTGTCGTCTTCGCCGGGAATACCTGTATGGCGCGGGCTAGTATCGGGCGCAACTAGCATTAGTCCATATTTTGCGGCAAATTGCTGTGCTCCGGCTTTTGCCATAAAGTTTTCTTCTGTGCAGGTTAATCCTGATAGGAAATACAGAATTGGTACGGGTTGATATTCGGCTTGCGGTGGTTGATAGACGGCGAATTTCATTTCGCTATTACACGCTGAGGATTGATGGCTATAATAGCCTAGTTTTCCGCCGAAGCTTTTATGTTCTTCGTGAAGTTTTAGGGATTCGGATATCATGTTAATTCTATTTTATTTTGGAATGGATTTTTTTACCGCAGAGAGCGCAGAGAGCGCAGAGGAAGAGAGAAGATATAAGAAAGAAGAATATTCGATCCTCCCTCAAACTGACCTCCGTTAAATCCCGTACACTGCTTCGTTGCTGAACTTTATTCTATCCGTTACATCCGTTACAAAATCCGTTGCCGAACTTCTTCCTTCAAAATGTCAAAACTGTGCGAATTACTTCGCCTTTGTGCATGGCATCAAAGGCTTGATTGATTTGCTCGATTGGCATTACTTGAGAGACTAAACTGTCGATGTTTATTTTGCCATCCATGTACCAATCTACAATTTTTGGTACGTCGGTTCTGCCTTTCGCCCCGCCAAAAGCTGTGCCTTTCCAAACTCTGCCAGTTACTAATTGAAATGGGCGGGTACTGATTTCTTGGCCGGCTCCGGCTACTCCGACAATGACACTGACTCCCCAACCTTTGTGGCAGCATTCCAAGGCTTGACGCATCACATTAATGTTGCCGATACATTCAAAACTGTAATCGGCTCCACCTTTGGTTAAATTTACTAAATAAGCAACTAAGTCTCCCTCTATTTCGCTGGGATTGACAAAGTGAGTCATGCCGAATTTTTCCGCCATTTGTCGTTTGTTTGAATTCAAATCTACGCCGATGATCATATTAGCTCCTACCAAGCGAGCGGCTTGAATTATATTCAAACCGATGCCGCCTAATCCGAAAACTACAACATTAGAGCCTGGTTCTACTTTTGCGGTATTGATGACAGCGCCGATGCCAGTTGTTACCGCGCAACCAATCAAACAAACTTTGTCAAAGGGAGCATCGTCACGAATTTTTGCTACCGCAATTTCTGGTAATACTGTATAATTAGCAAAGGTGGAAGTTCCCATGTAATGATGAATCTTCTTCCCGTCTATGGAAAACCTACTGGTTCCATCGGGCATTACGCCTTGTCCTTG
>JAYTZD010000445.1:0-26372 GCA_043742065.1 Oscillatoriales bacterium | reverse complement strand
TGGGTATTGGCGATCGGTGGTTCCCCCGGATCGATGCGGCCGTTAGCATTAAAATCATTGAATTTGACACCACTGATATTCCCAGTAGCCAACACATTGCCAAAACTGAGGTTAGTAGCGTTGGTGCCGTTGGTGACAAAAATCGGAGTAGGATTTGGCGTGGTTTGCCGAAAACCGGGCTGCGGAACTTCCTTGACCAAATAACGCCCTGGACTCAAGTTGATGAAAGAGAAATTGCCTTGGGCATTAGTTAAAGTCGAAGGTTCGTTAGGTTCTAGCCTGTTATTGTCATTGAGGTCGATGTAAATCGGCCAGTTAGCAACTTTGGGTTCCGTTGGTTCGTTGATACCGTTGGCGTTGAGGTCGTTGAATTTGAACCCGCTGATGCTACCGGTGGGAAAGTTGTTGCCGAAATTGATACCCGCTGCGTTGGTACTGCCCGTAATGTCGATCGCACCAGGATTTGGCGTAGTCTGCACCCATCCCGGTTGTTGGACTTCTCTCACCAAATATCTGCCGGGAGAAACATTGACAAAGTTATAGCTACCATCGGGACGGGTTAAGGTATTGGGTTCACCGGGATCGAGACTGTTATTGCTGTTGAGATCGATATAAATTTGCCAGTTGGCCAAGGGCGGATCCGTGGCATCTCTGATGCTGTTGGCATTCAGGTCATTGTATTTGATGCCGCTGATGTTGCCGACAAAAAAGACATTGCCAAAATTGACATTGTTGATTGTGGCGTTGGAAGTCACATTCACCGGGTCTGGGTTGGGCGTGGTTTGCCGAAAACCGGGCTGCTGGACTTCTCTCACCGAGTATGTGTCGGCGGGAACATTGACAAAGGCATAATTGCCTTGAAGGTTTGTTCTGGTAACAGGTTCGCCACCGTCGAGTCGATTGTTACGGTTGAGGTCTAGGTAAATTTCCCAGTTAGCGAGGGGCGGTTCTCCGGCATCAAGGCGGGCGTTGCTGTTGATGTCGTTGAATTTTGTACCTGCGATCGTCCCTGCGTTAAAGTTATTACCAAAATTGATGTTGGTGACGTTTGTGCCGCTGGCGATGTTGATCGGTGCTGGGTTAGGCGTAGTTTGGCGAAAATTGGGTTGCTGAACCTCTCTAACTTGGTATGCGCCAGCAGGTAAGTTGGCAAAAGTGTAGTTTCCTTGGCCATTGGTGATGCTGGAAGGTTCGTTAGTGTCTAGCCTGTTGTTGTTGTTGAGGTCGAGGTAGAGTTGCCAGTTGGGAAGTGGGAAATCGCCACCATCTGGACGGCCGTTGGCGTTGAGGTCGTTGTATTTAGTGCCGCTGATGCTACCGACTTGGAAGTTGCCGATGTTAACGTTGGTGATGTTTATTTGGCTGGCGGTTCTGCTGTTGGTCGATTCGGACATGGTGTTGCTTGGCCCAATGAACGCGGTTCAGTCTCTGCTTTAGGGAAATCTAACAGTTTTGGGTGATGGTGTCACGCATTTGGTAGCTAGTAATATCAATTTCGGTTGCACCGGAATGATATAGAGGACACGGCAATGCCGTGTCCCTACCGAAAATAATACTGTAGGGACACGGCACTGCCGTCTCCTAATTTCAGCTAATAATTCCGATGCTAACGGATTTGATATCATGCCCAATGCCCGATGCCCGATGCCCAATCCCCAATTCCCAAATTCCCAATTTTTTCCAGATTTGATGTACGATCGCGATCAGTTTTGCAAAGGTCGAATTCGTAATGTCCCGAAACCTAACAACAATTTGGACTAATGCCCGCGAGGTTCGGAGTTGGCTGCAAAGTTGGATCTTGTGTGGTGTAGTGGTAATTAGCCCGATCGCCTCTACTCCTGCTTTGGCACTACAACTCAACTCGGATCCGGGTAACAGCAGTGGTGAAATTGCTCAAATAGGTGCTGGTGGACTCGTTCGCCCCGCACTCAAATTCGGCAACCGGGGTTCTGAGGTGCGAGAACTTCAAGCTGCTCTGAAATTATTGGGATTTTATGATGACAATGTAGATGGGGTTTTCTCACAAAGTACGGCAGTTGCTGTGTCTAAGTTTCAGGAAACTGTCGGCGTTACTGCCGATGGTGTAGTTGGTCAAGATACTTGGAATCGGCTGTTTCCTGTGGCTACTGGGGCGGTGGAAAGTGCGATCGAAAGTAATATTCCAACAGCAGAAAATCCTCAGACTAACTCTCAGGAGACACCAACCAGTTTTCCGGTTTTGAAAAGAGGAATGCGGGGGCCAGCAGTCAAGGATTTGCAAGAACGGCTGCGGGCAAAGGGATTTTTGCGATCGAGTGCTGACGGAGTGTTTGGGCGCACCACCCAAGCTGCTGTCAAGGCGGCTCAGCGGCAATATAAATTACCAGCCGATGGCATTGTTGGATCTGCAACTTGGGCTGCTTTGTTGCGATAGTAGTGCTAGGAATTGACTGCACGCAAATTCTGCACCTCCTCAACACTCATCCCGGTAACTTGGCTGATGGTGGCATTATCTAGCTGTGGGAGTAATTTTTGGGCGATCGCCAGATTATCTAATTGGATCCCTTCTTCTATTCCTTCCTGGACAGCCTTAACAATCGCTTCCTGTTGGTCGTGAATAGACTGTTCTATTCTATTCAAATCATCCGTTTCTTCCCTACTCAAATTCACTTGATTTGCAAGATCAAATGCTTTATGTATTTCGGGAATATTATCCATGTTTTCAGGAACTGATGTCAGACTCCTCGCATTTTTAATGAAATAAATCCATTTATCTGCTAAAGTCTCAAGCTCATGCTCTTGCTTCGTAAACTTTGGCAACTCTACAAAAACTAAATCCAGGTTTTTATCAGGATAAGTAAAGTTTTTCTTTACTTCTTTCAACACAAATCTGGAGATAAATTTTTCGTTTTCAGGAAACATCTCAAAATCAGTAATTGTCAAAGTAATGACTGGTTCCAGCAGTCGATAGGCTTGTACTGATTGCAATTGAAAAGCATAAGTATTAGCTGCATTATAAAAAACCCGTTTGCCAAAAGACTGTATGTTAAGAACCTGAATTTCAATGATTACTAAGGTGTCATCCTGGAGTTTGGCTTTCACATCCATAGAACTATCTTGCAATCCTTCAGCTTTCGGCGGCAGATTAAGAATGATAATTTCCAAGTCTTCGATAGTGGGATTTCCATCATAAATCAAGGCGTTCAGAAAGCTAATCAGAATGTCTTTGCTTTCTGAGGAACCGAAGATTTTTTTGAAGGCGTAATCGGTTTTTGGGTTGATAAACATCATGGTTGGATTTAGGTGGTAGAATTACATCATTTCAAAGACAGTATTTAGGAATTAGCTGCACGCAAATTTTGGACATCCTCCACACTCAGCCCGGTAATTTGGCTGATTGCGGCATTATCTAGTTGTGAAAGTAATTTTTGGGCGATCGCCAAATTCTGCAATCGTTTCCCTTGTTCTATTCCCTCTTCTATTCCCTCTTCTCGTCCCTCTTCTCGCCCCTCTTCTCGTCCTTGTTCTATTCCTTGTTCTATTCCTTCCCGAACAGCCTTAATAAGTGCTCCCTGTTGATCATAGATGAACTGCTCTCTTCTGTCAAATGCTTCTACTTCCTCGCGACTTAACGTGACTTGATTCGCAATATCAAAAGCTTGATGTATTTCCGGTACACTATCCATTATTTCAGGAACTGATGTCAGACTTCTCGCATTTTTCATGAAATAAATCCACTTATCTGCCAGGGTTTCAAGTTGATCCTCTCCTTTAGTAAACTTTGGTAATTCTACAAACACTAAATCGAACTCATTTTCAGGATAAATAAAGTTTTTATTTACTTCTTTTAACACAAATCTGGAGGTAAAGTCTTCATTTTCAGGAAACATCTCAAAATCAGTAATTGTCAAAGCAATCACTGGCTTCAGTAGTCGATAGGCTTGTGCTGCTTGCAATTGAAAAGAATAAGTCTTAGCTGCATTATAAAAAACCCGTTTGCCGAAAGACTCGACGTTGAGTACCTGCATTTCAATAATTACTAAAGTGTCATCCTGGAGTTTGGCTTTCACATCCAAATAACTATCTTTCAATCCTTCAATTTTGGGTGGCAGATTTGGATTGATAATTTCCAAGTCTTCGATAGTGGGATTTCCGTTATAAATCAAGGCATTCAAAAAGCTAATCAGGATTTCTTTGCTTTCTGAGGAACCGAAGATTTTTTTGAAGGCGTAATCTGTTTTTGGGTTGATAAATATCATGATTATTGGTTCTAAAGTTGATTGATGTTACATTACTGATCGAATTTTAGGCATGAGGTCAATCTAAAGTCTAAAATCTAAAATCCAAAATTGGTTGACTATTTTATCTCTTCAATCCTGGCATTCAAACCATTAGCCGTGAGAATTTGTAGCAATTCATCTGCTTTTTCCTGTTCCCGAAAAGCACCAGCTTGGATGACTTCGCGCCCGTTGGAAAAAGTACGAAAAGCATCTGGAACCAGAGATTGCATCTTTGCCCGATCGCCCTGACTGCGAGTATCGACTACCACCCGATACCGAAAACCCAAAGCTAATGCCCGATCGACTGACGGCGCATTTTCCCCAGAATCAGCCACAGAATTACCCCCTAACCCAGTCGGTACATAGCCACCTCTTCCCAGAGGAATGTTGCGACTCGGAACCTGCAATTTACCATCAGAAGCAACCGGACTCGAACTATCAAAGTTGGGAGTCACATTGGACGGCTGTACAGAAATTTCCGCAACCGATCGAGAATTCGGATTTGGCACCGGAATCGCGATCGCCGCAGGAGAGACACTTCTCGGAGCCAACAGAGGTGATAGCGGAGTTTGACTTGATGTCGATCGATTTTGGACAAGACTTGGTGACACCGCTGACAGAGGCCTCTGCGGGGTTCTTTGAGTTCTCGGAGTTAAGGGCGCTGTCGTATAAACAGGCAAAGAACTATCTGGCCCACCGGTTCTCGGAGGTTGGGAAACTAACCGTAAATCCTGGCCACCAATGGATTGTGAAGGGCTAAAAGTTCCCGCCACTTGAACTTGACCTGTTGTTCTGTTGCTCAACAATTGATTGCCATAAGCTTGAATTATTTGACCTTTAGCAGCATTATTCACATCATGCTGGCCATTGTTACGAATCACATTCCCTCCCGGTTCCGTCATAGTTCCTAAATCAGGGAGAGATCTGGCGATCGCCACAATACCATCTCGCCGATTTTTCTCGATATAATTATTACGGAGCACCGGTGTAGCATCAGCTTGTACCACCACGCCATCCTTATTCCCAGTAATCTGATTCCCGATTAACAAAGGTGAAGCTTTTTCCGCTACATTCACCCCAAATCCAGTGTTTTCAAAGACATTATCTCGAACTTCCGGCTGAGAAGTTCCATAAATTGTCATGCCATTAGCTCCATTTTTCGAGAATAAATTCCCGCTAATCATCGGGCGAGAATTACCCACCACCGAAATTCCGTCATGAGTGCTCCCAGAAAAAGTATTGTTAACCACCGTCGGAGAGCTCGATTCGATCCACAAAGCATAACCACGATAATTAGTATTCGTGACTGTCACCCCGCTGAGTTTGGCTCCCGAAGCTGCTAAAATAGTGATATTTTGACCAGCCGAAGTGGGACTGAGAAACTCTCCTCCGCCTTTGATCGCAATATTTTGACCGCGAGTGTTGGGATTTCCCTGAAGAGTCACGTTGGGCTGAAGTACGATCGGAAATTGCTCTCCGGTTTGAGCGCTGTAGGTACCTGGCGCTAGCAAAATGGCTGTGTTGGGCGGGGCGACGCTTAAGGCGTAGGTAATGGTTTTGAATGGATTTTGATCGCTCCCATTCCCGACTGTATCACTTCCACCGGATGAGCTGACATACAAAATGTTAATTTCCGCCTGCTGCGCCTGAGCAATTATATCAATTCCGGCGCAGCCAGAATGATATAGAGTCCAAGGCAGTGCCGTGTCCCTACCGTGATTAATTGTAGGGACACGGCACTGCCGTGTCCTGATTTCGGGTAATATTAATTCCGATGCAACCGGAATTGATCTTATCTGTACTATTGGAGTTTCGGCGGCAATAACAGACTGTTGAAGCTTGAAAAATGAGGCACTAGCAAAGAGCAGCAAAAGGCAAGAACTTAAGGCTTTGCTTTGCGATCTATTTTCTTTGCAAGTGGGATTTTGCACCATTTTTATGAACATAAAAAAATGTATAGTCTAAGGAATAAGTAAGTAAAGAAAAACGAAAATGCAATCAAAACAATGGTTGGAACAATTAATGACGTCCGGTGGAACCTTAACGGTTGTTATAACTTATTTTTGAGTCGAGTGTCACATACCGTGTTGCGTGTCGGGTTTGGGCGATTCCCTACGGGATAGATTCGCCGCGCGTACTTTAACGATTCCACTATAATCAAGTTTGCTCTATTATGCTTTGTTTTCTTTAAATTCAATAAAACTTAAAAATTAGTGAGAAGATGTAGCGGTTTGACTGCTGGATTAATCATAAAGGTGCTTCTCTATGACCAATAAACAAAACAGAACTTTACCGGCACAGCCCGCTCTCTGCCGGATTTTAGATGCAAATCTCGATCGCGCCCGTGAAGGATTGAGAATCATTGAAGAATGGTGTAGATTTGGTCTCAATAGCGCCGATTTAGCTGGCGAGTGTAAGCAACTGCGTCAGGAATTGGCTTTTTGGCACACCTCAGAATTGCGAAGTGCTAGGGATACACCCGCAGATCCCGGTACGGAACTAACTCATCCGCAGGAAGAACAGCGTTCTGGACTACAGCAGTTATTGGAGGCGAATTTCTGTCGGGTGGAAGAAGCGCTGCGGGTACTTGAAGAGTATGGCAAAGTTTACGATCCAAATATGGGCAAAGCCTTTAAGCAGATGCGCTATCGGGTTTACACTCTCGAAAGCGATTTGCTAGCTTATCGGCGCTATCAGCAGTTATTGCGATCGCAATTATATCTGGTAACTTCGGGTAGAGACAACTTGTTAGGCGTTGTGGAAGCAGCTTTACAAGGTGGACTGACTTTGGTACAGTACCGCGACAAAACCTCAGACGATGCGGTGAAATTGGATAATGTGCGGAAGCTTTGCCAACTGTGTCACCGCTATGATGCTTTGCTGATTGTGAACGATCGCGTGGATTTGGCGATCGCAGCGGATGCCGACGGTGTACACTTAGGACAGCAAGATCTACCTGTAGCTGAAGCGCGCAAGTTACTAGGGCCTGGACGGACGATCGGGCGATCGACCACAAACGCCGAGGAAATGCAGCGAGCCATTGAAGAAGGAGCCGATTATATTGGAGTTGGCCCAGTCTATGAAACTCCTACTAAACCTGATAAACAGGCTGCGGGTTTGGACTATGTGCGGTATGCTGCTGCTAAGTCGCCGATTCCCTGGTTTGCGATCGGCGGAATAGACATCAACAACCTCGACCAAGTATTAAATGCCGGAGCTTCTAGAGTAGCAGTTGTGCGATCGATTATGGAAGCAGAACAACCAACATTAGTCACGCAATTTTTCATCTCCCAGCTAATTCGGATGCAGAAGTTCAAAACTCACAAACTGATGCAAATCAAAAGCTAATTTTAAGTGGGTAGTCAGAAACCGGGTTTTTACCAAAATACTTCATTACCTCCCGCAGATTCCCTAAAAACCCGGTTTCTTTCTACGGTTCCTGAGCCCTTCGACTACGCGGTTCCTGAGCGGAGTCGAAGGGCAGGGCACAGCAAATAACCAATAACAAACAACTAATAACAAATAACCAATAATTTCTTGATGGTACAAGCCCCCGGATTTATCCGTGGAATCAATCCAAAATCCAAAATCTAAAATCTAAAATCTAAAATCGAATGACCAATCAAATTGCGCTACAAGTCAATGGAGAAAGTCGTAATTGTTCAACCGAAACACCACTACCAGAATTATTAAAACAACTAGGTTTAAATCCGCGATTAGTGGCTGTGGAATATAATGGCGAAATTCTGCACAAACAATTTTGGGAAACCACAGAAATACAAGAAGGCGACATCTTAGAAATTGTCACAATTGTCGGAGGAGGTTAGCGAAAAATCAGCCAAACCCCATCATGTCATTGCGACGAACGTTAGCGAAGCGATGCGAAGGAAAGCAATCGCAAGGCTTTGGGATCGCTTCATTGATTACTATTGGATACTCATGCTTTGATCTAGTTGGTCTCGAATTGAAAGGAGAGTAAAAAATGATGATAGAAACTGCTATCTTAAAAAATCTCGAAAAATTGCCTGAATCTGTCAAACAGGCTGTCCTTGACTATATAGAATTTCTGGTAAACCGATACGCCCAAGAGGCTCCTAAAACGGAAAAAGCTGCCAAGCGAGGCGGACTTGGAATTTGGAAAGGTAAAATCTGGATGTCTGATGATTTTGATGAACCTCTCGAAGATTTAAAGGATTATATGTAAACATGAATATTTTACTGGATACCCATACTTTTCTCTGGTACTTGGAAGACAGCGGAAAATTAAGTTCTAAAGCAGCAGAAATTATTGAAGATACAAGTAATACTCTCTACTTAAGTATCGCCAGCTTATGGGAAATTTCAATAAAGCTTGGTTTAGGAAAACTTACCTTACAGAACTCATTCTCTGAGTTAGAGGAAGTGGTGCAACAACTAAAAATAGATGTTTTGCCGATCGCATTCTCTGATACAGAGTGCTATCTTAACTTGCCGCTGCATCATCGAGATCCTTTCGATCGCATTCTGGTAGCACAGGCGATTAATCATTCCCTTGTTTTGATTAGTTGCGATGTGGCTTTTGATGCCTATGACATTGAGCGAGTATGGTCATAATGAATGCAAAAATATTCTTGCGCGTTCTTTGGTGGTTGCTGGGCGTATTCTGTTGATGAGGTTGGGTGCCAATGATATTGGTTATTTCTCACAAAACTTGTCTACCAAACATGACATCCCCAACTTCTTAAAGAAGTCGGGGATATGAGTATATTGAGATAGCAAATCAGGAGGCAGAGCCTCTAGAAATGCGTTCCCAGACATAGCCTAGGAACGAGGAAACTATCCAAATTAAACTGCTACAAGTTCAGCCACAGGTGCTGCTACAACCACAGGATAAACACTGAGTTTCTTGCGAGTTTTGCCCTTTCTTTCAAAAGTCACCACACCATCAATCATGGCAAACAGAGTATCATCTCTGCCGATACCAACATTATTACCAGGGTGAACTTTCGTGCCGCGTTGACGAATCAAAATGTTGCCAGCTCTGACAACTTGACCGCCGTACTTTTTGACACCAAGACGCTGAGAATTAGAATCGCGTCCGTTACGTGTACTGCCTGTACCTTTCTTATGGGCCATAATGTCCTCAACTTTATTTACTATTGTTTATTCTGATTCAATTTCGCCGGTTTGGGGAGCTTCAACAACTTCTTGAGTTAAATCTCTCGCAGCCAAAACAACACCGTTGAAGCTGATAGAGTCAATCATAAAACGAGTTGTTTCTTGACGGTGCCCTTTCTTCTTCCGAGTTTTCTTTTTCGGCTTCATCTTATAGACGAGGACTTTGCGGCCCCGGAAATGCCGCAGCACAGTTCCTTCTACTGTGGCATTTTCTACCAGAGGTTGGCCGATGTGAACATCGTCTTCGTGCTGGATCAGAAATACTTTGTCGATCGTGACTTTGGATTCAGCTTCGACGTGAAGCAGTTCGATGTCGTAGAAGCGGCCTGGTTCTACCCGAAATTGTTTGCCGCCGGTTTCAATGATTGCGTAAGTCATGGGATGGTTGTTGAGATTGCCGTACAGGTAGCTGATGAGTCATTAGTCATTGGTCATTAGTCATTAGTGGTGAACTTTTGGCTATGAACTTTTGACTGTGGACTGTTTTGCAGCTTTTGGAATGTCTTAACCTGATCCGAGCCGGATTTAGACAGACAATCTACTATTATTGGCGATTTGGGTATTTTTGTCAAGTTAAAAATAACTTGATATTTTCCAATTGTTAGTTTAAAAACAGATCAAGACCCAAGAAACCGGGTTTTTGGCGTTGATACGGGCTGTAACGTAGTATTTTCGGAAACAACCTGGTTTCTGACCAGCCATACAATAGATTCTCTCTTCTAAAACGCGACAGGTAAATTCAAGCAGCAGAACAATTATTCGATCGCAATAATTCCCAAGCTTGCTGTTTTACCCTACCTTCCATTACCTCTGTTTGCAAAGTAATAAAAGCCTCAAAATCTTCTAAACCGTACTTAGTCATCTGCAACTGTTGTCGCAACAGTTCTTCCGCCTCAACCGTCAGATAACCAGTCGCCAAAGCTTTTCGGACAATTTTGCTGATTAATGTCATAGTAGATTTCCCCTTCCAAGATGCACGCTCTAAAACATTAGACTTTTGTAACCAGACTAATCGCACTTTTAGTTTGTTTCACAATTATCGTTCAAAATAGGCAATATCTATCTTTCGGCATATTCAATAATCATCTCTAGAAAAGCCTGTTTTGAACAGACAAGACACCTGTTTCACAATAAATATGGTCGATGTCTAATATAGCGACTTCAAACCAGATACTGTGTAGCGATTGTCACATTAAAGTGAGATCCGATCGCACAATTTAGCTTTTGTCCAACAACCGTCTCCATTCCCTCACCGCAAAAGTCGGAACCAACAATCCTAGGTCTTTTTTCCCTTGTACAGGCAAATTTAACTGCAAAGGTCGATCGCTCTCCAACTCTGCCATGATTGATTTAAAATCGTACTCTCCCACATTAACCGGCAAATCCGATTCACTCCAAATATCCTTAGCCAGCCCAAGTTCCAGACTTCCCGCCACAACCTTTAGCGCCACCGGGTGATCCAATTGGATGCCAGGAAATCCCACTAATCTCAGGTTAAAAGAGTCCACTATGCCCGATCGCACTCGCTTATATAGCACAACTTGCCACGCTTGATCATCAGTATCCCGCAGACTTTGTACGGATCTGAACATTGTGCGATCGGTCGTTTCTGGATATTCGTGAATCGAAGCCAAGGCTGGTGCGTTGTTGGCGATCGTGAGACAGAGGCACAAGGTAATAATTGTTACAATTGTGAGCCAATCAATTTTTTTCATTATTTCCAATCACTTTCAGCTTGCGACAACACATAGGCCGAAACATCAATAATTTGTTGTTCAGACAAACGATCTTTGTAAGATGGCATGATATTTTTACCGTTGGTGACTAAATTGGCGATATTTGCGATCGAATCCATCCCATATCGTTTCAAGGCTTTTTGTTTCAAATTTTTGCCACCTCGAATAATGTTGCCACCATTGCTATGACAACCTGCACAATTGACAGTGAAAACTTCTGCCGCCGTTGCAGTAATTGCCGTTGCATCTGCCAAAGCTTTTTGAGGAATAATTGTAATTACTCCCAGTGCCAAGGTCAGAATTAATAGGAAACCAGCGAATATTTTTTTCAAGTTCATTAGCCAAATCATTTATGCGATCGTAGGGTAAGTTATCTCTTAGTCCGCGCAGGCGGACTTTGCTTGTGTAGACGCGGTTTCAACCGCCGGATTATCTTAATAATATCACTATGCCACAATCTCACCATCAAGTTCACCGAACTCAATTTGAGTCCCCACAGCCAGAGTCAGCGTGGCTTCTGGTTCTACCAGTTTCATGTCACCTTGACTGTCTGTGCTCCACCAAGCCCGATCGGACAAATTGGTCAATCCCAATGAAAATCGATCTGTGGAACGAGAATTGACAACCGCTACCACACCATTAGATGCACTAGCTTTTAAAGTCGATATGTCAGAACTAGACAATTGAGTCCCTGCACTCAAAGCAATAACTTTACTTCCTAATTTCAGGGAAAATTGGCTATTAGCAAAAGACTTTTCAGCAGGATTAGCTGATATAAATGTAGGCGGAACCTTAGCCGGAGTTTGAGCAGGCAAATCAGAATTTCCGACTGTAATTGTACAATTACCTAATCTCTTTTGATCGCCCGATCGCAAATAAGTCACCGCCCCACTATCAAAATTTTCGCAGACAATCTGTCCAGCCTCCAATTGAAAGCGCATAGCCAAGGGCGAAATATTCGGAATACAGATAATGGACAAATTATCATCACTACCAAAAGTCACCGGTTCAGCACCAATAGTCAGAGTGCGATTTGTTCCGGTATCATCACTAATCACCAGCCAAGCTTTGTTGAACAAAGTTTCAGCCACAACTAGCATAATTCCAATCCAAAAGCCGATCGCCCCACAGCCAGCTAAACGCCCTACAGTACCCGATAGAGTGTAAGCGAACAAAATGAACAAACATCCGCCCAACACGCCCCCAACACCGCCTCCGCCCGCGCCACGCAGCATTCCTAAGTTGGGAATCCGTTTGGAAAGTGCGAGTCCTAACAAACTGCCAGCAATTCCCCAACAAACTACTCGCAATAATTCATTCGGGCCAATGCCAGTATAGATGGCTTCTGCGATCGCCCCAGAAATCGCCCCTGCCATTAAACCAAACAATCCGCCATTCAACAAAGCTGCTTTAATTTGAGGCTTGCCCTTGATATAGTAATAATACCCAAACATAATCGCAGTCGCAATTCCAGCGCCTACCAATCCAAACCAACAAGCGGTAGAAAATACACTATCAAAAAAAGATGCGGAATCGGACAGGCGATCGAACTTCATGAAAGGTTCGGTGATTAAATTGCCCACGAAACCGCCGACGGCACCGCTAACACCAAACTGTAAAGCTTTTTTAATGGCTGATAGATTTCTTTTCAAAGCGCACCTAGTTGAAAATTACAGCAGAACTTGACTACAGGCTCGATCGTCCGAATTTCCGATCGCACCTCATCCCCCACCTCCGAGAACTTCCCTTCCCCGTGAAAGAGCCAACTTTTAAACCCAAACCACCGCCCGCCACAAAATCATAGACTGTCTATCGACTGTAATCATTGCTGTAAAACAATCACAACGTTTTTATTGATGTAATTTTTCCATTCAAAATTCAGCGCTCAAAGCCCAAAAATGAAAAAGAATATTACAAACTATTACAGGAACACTCAGAATGTGAACATAATGCCTCAAAATACTTGCCAGAGGTAATTGCGTCACAAGAGTAATCTCGACCGCAACTACCAGACAGTCACTCGATCGCCACCTAATCGCTGTAATCTCGATCGCAAAATTAGAGAAAGCACCAGTTATGTGTGGTATCGTGAGCGACAGGCAAAGTGCAGCCAACAACAGCGCACCGGTGTTAGAACAAGCGCCGTTAAACGCCCAAAGTACCCACCAGTCAACAACTTCAACAGTTGCAGGCAAAGTCGGTTTCCCAAAGCGTTAAAGCTCCTGCCGCAAGCGAGAGGTACGGGATGCAAGCGCCCGCCGTCGCTCTGCTGAGCGTGGAGCAGTTCGTAATTGCAAAATATCCAGCGGGTACACACAAGATGAGTATCGTCACCAAATCAATCGTCAACGCAGACGCTGAAGCTCGTTACCTGAGCCCAGGCGAACTGGACCGAATCAAAAGCTTCGTCACCTCTGGTGAACGCCGCGTCCGCATCGCCCAAATTTTGAGCGAATCCCGCGAACGTATCGTCAAACAAGCAGGCGACCAACTTTTCCAAAAACGCCCTGACGTAGTTTCCCCAGGCGGCAACGCTTACGGCGAAGAAATGACCGCAACTTGCTTGCGCGACATGGACTACTACCTGCGTTTGATCACCTACGGAATCGTAGCTGGCGACATTACCCCGATCGAAGAAATCGGTATTGTCGGCGTCCGCGAAATGTACAAATCCTTGGGAACCCCGATTGAAGCCGTAGCCGAAGGAATTCGCGCTATGAAAAATGCAGCTTCTTCGTTGCTTTCTGGAGAAGATGCTTCCGAAGCTTCCTCTTACTTCGACTACGTTATCGGTGCGATGCAGTAAAGATTTTAGATTTTTAGATTGTGAGTTATTAGCAACAAGTCAAAAGCTTTTGCAGATAACCAACCACTGATAAATCTGAAATCCCAAATCTCAAATCCGAGCTACAAAATTGGACTGAACTCAGCCACTTTCTAGGAAACAAGACCATCATGCAAGACGCAATTACCGCCGTTATCAATTCCTCTGACGTCCAAGGTAAGTACCTCGACATCAGCGCTCTAGACAAACTCAAGAACTACTTTGCTTCTGGCGAACTGCGCGTCCGCGCCGCTACAGCCATCAGCGCCAATGCAGCCACAATCGTCAAAGAAGCAGTTGCTAAGTCTCTGTTGTACTCTGACGTAACTCGTCCCGGCGGCAATATGTACACCACTCGCCGTTATGCAGCTTGCATTCGCGACTTGGACTACTACCTCCGCTACGCCACCTACGCAATGCTAGCTGGCGACCCTTCCATCCTGGATGAGCGCGTGCTCAACGGTTTGAAAGAAACCTACAATTCCTTGGGCGTGCCCATCGGTTCTACCGTACAAGCAATCCAAGCAATGAAAGAAGTCACCGCCGGTTTGGTCGGTTCTGACGCTGGTAAAGAAATGGGCGTCTATTTCGACTACATCTGCTCTGGCTTGAGCTAAGACGAAGGAAGAAGGAAGAAGGAAGAAGGAAGAAGGAAGAAGGAAGAAGGAAGAAGGAAAAAGGAAAGAAAATATTTATTTCTTACCTCTATGAACTTTAAACTTTTAGACTTTTAAACTTTTAGACTTTTAGCCTTTTCTTTTGGAAGAAGTCAGGGAAGTTATGAGTGATTGCTAGACCGTCAAAGGCTTGTCGAGAACGCTGGATAAGTTTTAATGAGCTAGTTTTGACTCCTAACTCCCTGACTTCAATCTTTTAAAAATCCATCTAAAAATCTGTAAACCTACTCAGGAGTTTGTGTCCCATGAGAATGTTTAAAGTGACAGCTTGTGTCCCCAGCCAAACACGCATCCGCACTCAACGCGAATTGCAAAATACCTATTTTACTAAGTTGGTTCCCTACGATAACTGGTTCCGGGAACAACAAAGAATTATGAAAATGGGCGGCAGAATTATTAAAGTGCAACTGGCTACCGGTAAGCCGGGAGCTAATACTGGTCTACTTTAAGATCCGACGCTGGATTGGTATAGGGTTAAGAGGTTGCGATCGCGACCTCTTTTTTGTTGCTATACTACCGTCTCCCTACAATTAATCGGGGGTAGGGAAACGGCATTGCCGTGTCCAGAGTTGCTAGAAATTAGGAGACGGCAGTGCCGTGTCCCTACAATTAATTGGGGTAGGGAGACGGCAGTGCCGTGTCCCTACAATTAATTTGGGTAGGGACACGGCAGTGCCGTCTCCTCTGTATCATAGGTCGTGCAACCGGAATTGATATAATATTGGTGCAATCGTCACTCTAGATAGTGATTTTGATGTCTACCGACGTTATCGGAAACAACCGTTTGAGCGCATATTTATTCCGCAATAAGATCCCGTTGTAGGGCAATTTATGAAATCTTCTCATCTTAATAATGTATTCTCTAAATTCTCGAAAGAAATACCCTTAAGGATTATTTTTACTGTTCCCTTTCTGATTGAAATTTTTATCATAGTTGGATTAGTGGGATTTCTCTCTTATAAAAATGGCAAAGAAGCCGTCAATGAAATTGCTGTTCAATTGCGTGAAAAAATTACAGTAGAAATCCAAGAATATATTAAAAACCAGTTATCCGATCTAGTGATGATTCATAAACTTAACGCTGATGCTATTGAACGGGGTGAGCTAAATCTCGATTTACAACAGCAAGATACTAAAAAATATCATTATTTATGGCAAATGATTAAAAATTTCGATCGAGTTAGTCGGATTGGCTTATCTTCTCAAGAGAAGAATCAATATTTAGAAGTTTGGAGAAAGCCAAAAAATGGAGAATTAAGATTTGTTGTCTCCAATGCTTCTACCAATTATTTTACCACTGAATATGCCATTAGTCCCCAAGGTCAGCCTACCAAAGTAATCAACAAATTTACCAGACATTACGATCCCAGGCAGCGTCCTTGGTACATTGGAGCCGTCAAAGCAGGTAAACTAAATTGGGCACCAATTTATTCAGGAATTGACTACAATATCTTTTTTCTCGACCTTTGTCAGCCAATTTACGATCGAAATAGTAAACTTTTAGGTGTGATTACTGCTACTTATGAATTAGATAATGTTCAAGATTTTCTTGCTAAACATAAGATTGGTAAAAATGGAAAAACATTTATTTTCGATCGAGAAGGGTTATTAGTAGCAAGTTCTCAACAAGAAAGTAGTCTTAATAATAGTAAAAATTCCAAAACCAAACGACCCTCTATCGATCGAAGTAGCGATCCTCTCATTCAAGCTACAGCAAAGTATTTGAAAAAATATTTTGTTGATTTTGCTAAAATTGAGCGAAGCTATCAACTTGAATTCAACTATAACCACGATCTACAATTTTTGCAAATTTCGCCCTATCAAGATAAGTTAGGGATAGATTGGTTGATTGTTACTGTTGTACCTGAATCAGACTTTCTCGATCGTATTCATGCTAATACTCGGCAGACGATTTTATTATGTATTGCCGCCTTTTTTCTAGTGATCATCATTGGTATTCTGACTGCTAATTGGGTGGCAAAACCTATTTTTAGACTTAATAATGCTGCCAAAGATATTGCTAAAGGAAAATTACATCAAACTGTAAAAATTGAGCAAACTTATGAATTAGGAGAACTGGCTATTTCCTTTAATAGTATGGCCAGTCAATTAAAAGAATCCTTTGAAAATTTAGAGAAAAAAGTTGAAAAAAGGACAGAAGAATTGGTAATTGCTAAGGAGAAATCCGAAGTTGCCAACCAAGCTAAAAGTACATTTATTGCCAATATGAGCCATGAATTGCGATCGCCCCTGAATGCTGTTCTTGGCTTTTCGCAATTAATGTTGCGCTCTAACAACCTCCCGGCTGACCATTATGAAAATGCAGGCATCATCTATCGCAGTGGTGATTACTTATTAACGCTAATTAATCATATTCTCGATTTATCCAAAATCGAAGCAGGCAAAACTACCCTCAATTCTCAGGATTTTGACCTGCATAGCTTGCTAGATGATTTAGAAGATATGCTATATCTATTGGCTACCAATGCAGGTTTGAAGTTGCTCTTTCAGCGTACAGAAAATGTACCCCGCTATATCTGTACTGATCAAGTAAAACTGCGTCAGGTTTTAATCAATTTAGTCAGCAATGCCATCAAATTTACCTCAGAAGGTCAAATTACTCTCAATGTCTTTCAGGGAGAGCGAGAAACAACGGATATTTTTAATCTTCATTTTCGCCTGCGCGATACTGGTGTAGGTATTACAGCAGCAGAATTGCCCAAGATTTTTGATGCTTTTTTCCAAGCGCAAGCTGGAAAAGAGATGCAAGAAGGAACGGGTTTAGGTTTGGCAATAAGTCGTAAGTTTGTGCAACTGATGGGAGGCGATATTTCCGTAGAAAGCAACTTAGGAATAGGCACAACTTTCCAATTTAATATTCACGCGAAATTGGGTCAAGAAATAGTTAGCAAGAGTACAGAAGAACATCCAAAAGTGCTGGGGCTTGCTCCCGATCAACCTACATATAAAATTCTGACAGTAGATGATAAACTGATTAATCGACAATTATTAATTAAGCTGCTGAGTCCTTTGGGATTTGAGGTGAAAGAAGCTAGTAATGGAGCAGAGGCGATCGCAATTTGGGATGAATGGGAACCGCATTTAATCTGGATGGACATGAGAATGCCTGTGATGGATGGTTATGAAGCCACCAAACATATCAAATCCACCACAAAAGGTCATGCTACCGCCGTAATTGCTCTCACAGCCAGCGTTTTAGAAGAAGAAAAGGCGATCGTGCTTTCGGCTGGATGTGATGACTTCCTCCGCAAACCTTTTTCTGAACACAACATTTTTGATATACTGACTAAACATCTTGGTATAAAATACATTTTTGCAGAAACAAATTCACCTATACTAGAGGAGCTATCAGAAAGCATCTTGACATCGCAACAGCTCACCTGTATGCCTGAACAATGGATTACTCAATTATACGAAGCTGCACTGGAGGCTAATACTAATCTGGTGATGCAAATTATAGGAGAAATTCCAGACAGGGAAAATCTTTTGATACAATCGCTAACACAACTTGTGCGTAAATTTGAATTTGAACAGTTGGTTGACCTAGCAGCACCCCTGATAACTCATGAATCCTGATTATAAAACAGAAAATAAAGGCAACATTCTGATAGTAGATGACCTTCCAGAAAATCTACAATTACTAAGTGATGCACTCTTCAAGCTTGAATATACTGTTCGCAGCGTCACCAGTGGACGAATGGCACTAAAAACGGTGCAGGTGAAGCGACCAGATGTCATTTTGTTAGATGTCAAAATGCCAGAAATGGATGGCTATCAAGTCTGTAGACTTCTCAAACAGGATGAAAGTTTTAGCAGCATTCCAGTTATTTTTATCAGCGCTTTAGATGATGTTTTCGACAAGCTAACTGCCTTTAATTCAGGTGGAATTGATTACATTACCAAACCCTTTCAGATTGAAGAAGTAGTAGCGCGGCTAGAAAATCAGTTAACCATTCAACGCCAACAACGACTGTTGGAACAAGAAGTTACTCAGCGCCGGGAAACAGAGGAGGTACTTTATCAGTCTAGAGCATTGCTTGCCAGTGTTTTGAATAGTTCCCTCGATGGGGTGGGAGCAATGCAAGCTGTGCGCGATCCCACTACGGGAGATATTCAAGATTTTCGTTGTTTAGTTGTCAATCCTGTGATTGCTAGGGCCTTTGGAGATAGGCGTGAAGATGCGATCGGCAAATTGGTGCTCAAAAAATTGCTGAGTCGTCTCGATCCACAACTATTCGATCGCTTTGTGAATATTGTGGAAACAGGAGAAACTTTACAACAGGATTTTTACTATAAATTAGGACAGTCTGCCTGGTTTAACTTTGTAGCGGTAAAGCTAGGTGATGGTTTTTCTATTACTATCCGTGATATCACCGCACAGAAAGAAGCCGAATTTCAATTACAACAACAAGCTGAAAATTTAGAGCTTACGCTGCGCGAACTAAAGCGTACCCAAGCTCAACTCATCCAGAGTGAAAAAATGTCTTCTCTTGGGAATCTGGTGGCTGGTATAGCCCATGAAATCAACAATCCGATTAATTTTATTCAAGGCAATCTGAGGCCTGCTAGTGAATATTTCCAAGATTTATTGAATTTGGTAAAACTCTATCAAGAACACTTTCCCGATCCGCCAACACAAATCAAAGCAAAAATCGAGGATATTAACCTAGACTTTTTGAAAGAAGACCTGCTCAAACTCCTGAATTCTATGCAGATAGGGACCGATCGCATTCGAGAAATAGTTCTGTCGTTGCGTAATTTCTCCCGTCACGATGAGTCTGAATTCAAACGAGTGGATATTCATCAAGGGATTGACAGTACGCTGATGATGCTCCAACATCGCCTAAAAGGTACACTAGAATATCCAGAAATTGTGGTAATCAAAGATTATGGTGAACTGCCTATGATTGAGTGTTATTCTGGTCAACTGAATCAGGTATTTCTGAATCTTCTGAATAATGCTATTGATTCCGTGTCCACCCAATATGTCAGGGAGCAAGGAGAAGTAAAAATCCAAACTCAACTGCTAAATAATAATCGAATATTAATCAAGATTTCAGATAATGGTTTAGGGATTCCTCAAAAAATACAATCTCAATTATTTGACCCTTTCTTTACTACAAAGCCGGTGGGGCAAGGTACAGGACTAGGACTATTTATCTGTCACCAGATTGTCGTCAATAAACACGGCGGAAATTTATATTGCCACTCTCAAATAGGAGAAGGAGCAGAATTTGTAGTTGAAATCAATAGGACAATAAACCGTAATTGCTAACAAACTCTTAGTTTGGACAAGAATAAAAAAAGTCATTAAAGTAGCGCCAATTGCTTTATAAACAAAAGCAGTTTGGTAGTCAATATATTTCGTCGCTAAATTGCCGAAAAATCCCCACAGACCATATAATAGCGAACAGATTAATGCGTAAATTAACCAATCTGGTACTTTAGCCATGTTTGTTAGAGTTTATTGAGATCGTTCTAAAACCCTATGATTGCTGATATTCGACGCTTTATTCCGTTTTTAGACCCCACTGTATCTGAATGGGCTGCTGAGGCCCGCTGGTTGAGGTGGCTGACTTTCCTGTGGCTGTTTGTGGGGCTGACAGCTTTGTTCTCGGCTTCTTATCCGATCGCCAATTCAGAACTTGGAGACGGTCTGTATTATATGAAACGACAGCTCATCGCAGTGGCGATCGGGCTGGCTGGTTTTAACTTGATGGTATACTCCCCCCTGCGCTACCTGCTGAAAACGGCTCAGTTGGGCATTCTGTTGCTGCTAGGAGTGCTGTGGCTGACCTTAGTTCCGGGAGTGGGAACTACCATCAACGGGGCGACTCGCTGGATATCTCTGGGCCCAGTTCCGATTATTCAACCTTCGGAGTTGATTAAACCGTTTTTCGTACTCCAAAGTGCCCGCATTTTCGGCAACTGGCCCCGATTAACGAATAAAGTTCGAGTGACTTGGTTGGGAATTTTTGGGGCGATGCTGTTGGGTATTTTGTTACAGCCGAATTTGAGTACCACGGCTTTGTGCGGGATGACTTTGTGGTTGGTGGCAATGGCTGCTAATTTGCCTGCTTTGGAGTTGGGCGCAACGGCTATGGGGGGAATGCTGTTGGCGGTTTTAAGTATTAGTTTTCGGGAATATCAGCGCCGCCGGATTATGTCTTTTCTGAATCCTTGGGCTGATCCTCTACAAGACGGCTATCAGTTGATTCAAAGTCTGCTGGCTGTGGGTTCGGGTGGCATTTGGGGTGTGGGTTTGGGGATGTCGCAGCAAAAGTTATTTTATTTACCGATTCAGTACAGTGATTTTATTTTTGCTGTGTTTGCTGAGGAGTTTGGTTTGGTGGGAGGTTTCTCGCTGTTGCTGATGTTGGGGGTTTACGCTACTGTGGCTTTGAGGGTGGTGATGAAGGCCCGAAATATTGAGAGTCAGTTGGTGGCGATCGGGGCGATGGTGGTGATGGTGGGACAGTCGCTGCTGAATATTGGGGTGGCGACGGGGGTTTTACCGACTACGGGTTTACCACTGCCATTTTTTAGTTATGGCGGTTCTTCGATGGTGGCGAGTTTTTTGTTGTCTGGGCTACTAATTCGGGTGGCTAGGGAGAGTTCGGAGGCTGAGGTGGTTTCTCTGGATGGACGTAGGAAAAAGCCTGGAAAGTCTAAGTTGCGATCGCCGAATAACGACAATATACAAGAATAATTTGTTGACTATTGACTGTTGACCCTTCGACTACGCTCAGGGAACGACTACGCTCAGGGAACGACTATGCTTAGGGCACTGCTGTTAATTGTTGACTGTTAATTGTCGATGCCTAATTTAGGGAAAAATTTGATGTAGATGCACACTTACTGTTTCTAAAATGCTTGAGGCTTGTAACCAAATAAATCGGATGCGATCGCAAAAGCATCTTTTTTGAGAATCAAATGACGGTCTTTGTCTCGACTGATTAACTCTTGCTGCTGTAATTTTCCTAGCATTCGGGTTATTGTCACGCGAGTAGTACAAATAGCATTAGCAATATCTTGATGTGTCAACCGGATATTCAAGCGAGTTCCTTCAACTACAGGCTGACCGAATTCTTGTTTCAACAATAATAGTAGCTGATACAAACGGTCTTCAACTCGGCGCTGTCCGGCGATCGCCAAAATTGCTTCCATTTGCCGCAGCCGTCTACCCATTTGAGGCAACAAATCTTGAGCTAATTGAGGAGAAGCTTCTATTTCAACCATAGAATACCAGATCAAGTAGATATCGGATGTTGCTGTAGCTCGGTAAGTTTGCAAACTTGTCAACCATAAACCGAAGCACATCGAAGGCCCCGCCCAACCTAAAAGTCCTTCTTCTCCACTTGGATAAAGGGTACTCAATTGTACTAAACCTTGACAAACTTGCCAAAGCCCTTGCGACATCAGAGGAATTGTTTCCCCTTTTGCATAAAAGTGCAAATTACGATTGGCCCCTGTGGTATGCTGATTTTCTGCTAAAAGTGGCTTAGAAGTCAGTGGCATATCTCTTTTTTCCAGCTAAAAAACAGTGGTTTGAGACCTATGATGTCACTCTAGCTCACCAAGGTAAAGGCTTGGTAATCTTCTGGTAATCGGAAAGATAAGCTTTGGAATTGGGAATTGGGCATGGGGCATGGGGCATGGGGCATGGGGCATGGGGCATAGGCCATCCCCAATTCCCGATGCTCGATGCCTAAAATGGTTGAAGCAGGTATCAAAAGGCAAAAGTAAGGTTTTTCATGGCAGATCAATTAATTCGCGCTACAGCAGCAGACGGCGGAATTCGCGCTGTAGGTGTCATTACCACCCGCCTGACTGAAGAAGCAAGAGGGCGGCACAAGCTCTCCTACGTGGCGACGGCGGCCCTGGGACGCACGATGTCAGCAGGGCTGTTGCTAGCTTCCAGTATGAAACGGCCTGAATCGAGAGTCAATATTCGGATCAAAGGAGATGGGCCACTGGGTGGAGTTCTCGTTGATGCGGGGCTGGATGGAACGGTTCGGGGTTATGTGGATAATCCAGAGGTGGAACTACCGCCCAATGCTCAGGGTAAACTGGATGTCGGTGGGGCGATCGGCAATGGCTATTTGTATGTGGTGCGGGATGTTGGATATGGCTACCCTTACTCAAGTACGGTAGAATTGGTTTCCGGCGAAATTGGTGAGGATTTGACTCACTATTTGGCAACTTCTGAGCAAACGCCTTCTGCTTTGGTTTTGGGGGTGTTTGTCGGGGCTGATGGCGTGCAAGCGTCTGGGGGTGTGCTGTTGCAAGTTCTCCCGAAGGCCGCAACGGACGAAGAACTGGTTGAAACTTTAGAATCTAGAGTAGCAGAACTGTCGGGCTTTACTCCTCTGTTGCGATCGGGCAAAAGTTTGCACGAGATTCTGGAACAGTTACTGGGAGATATGGGTTTGGAAATTTTCCAGGAAACTCAGATGTTGCGTTTTCATTGTGGCTGTTCGTTCGATCGCGTTTTGGGAACCTTAAAAATGTTTGGTGAGGCTGAACTCCAAGACATGATTGAAAAAGATGGTGGTGCTGAGGCTACTTGCCATTTCTGCAACGAGGTTTATCAGGCTAACACCGATAAACTTGCCGAACTGATTGGCGATTTGCGATCGGACTCCGGCTCTTAAGGCCATAATGAATGGGGTAATTGTCAATTGGTATCGATCGGGGCTTTGCTCTTGACTGATTGCCAATTGTCGATTACTAATTGAGCGATGATCCCAAACTTTCCTTCTTCCTGATATCCGTTAAATCCGTTAAATAATCCGTTGCCGAACTTCCTTCTACCTGATATCCGTTAAATCCGTTAAATAATCCGTTGCCGAACTTCCTGATATCCGTTAAATCCGTTAAATAATCCGTTGCCGAACTTCCTTCTCCTATATGAGTCAAGATCGCAAAACACCTGACCATTGGTCAGCCTCAGAATCATTGGAGCCAAACAAAGATACTTCATCGTTGGTGGCTCTTCCAGCGCGAAAAAACCGCGCTCAGCGACTAAAAGAACTCCGCGATATGCTGATTTCGGGGAAAATGCCAGGAGAGAATCTGGCGCTAGCACCGGGTTCGTCTGAGGGAAATTCCCAGCCACCATCGGAATATAATCCGTTTTGGCTGCGTTTGTCGAAAAAGTGGCAGTTTTGGCTGGTGGTGAGTTTGATGCTGTCGGTGGGTATGGGATTTGTGGCAATTTCGTCTTTGCTCAATCTGACTTCTCAGTCGAATTGCTCGAAGATTTTTTGGCCGACGGCTTCGGCGAACGATCGCTTTTTTTGCGCTCAAGAAGCGGCTAGCAAACGGACGGTGGATGATTTGCTCAGGGCGATCGAATTGGTGAATGCTTTGCCACAGGATCACCCGATGCGGCCGAGAATTAATGGTCAAATCGAGCAGTGGGCTCAGGATATGCTTAGGCTGGGAAATTCTAGTTTCCAAGAGGGAAAGCTTCAGGAGGCGATCGCGATCGCCCGTAAAGTCCCTCAAAATGTTCCAGCTTACCCGATGGTGGAAAAGCAGATTGAAAAGTGGCAGTCGAGTTGGAAGGATGCAGAGAAAATTTATCGCACCGCAGAAAACCACTTGCAAAAAGAAGAGTGGGTTCTGGCTTTCCGTGAAGCTACTTTGCTATTAGATACGGGCAATACTTTCTGGGAATCTACTAAGTATGAGCAGCTAACTAAGGCAATTCAGGCGACTAAGGCTGAGGGCAATAAGTTGATCAAAGCCCGCAATAAAGCCGAGGATGGAGGAGTTGACAATCTGGTGACGGGGATTAAGTTGGCTCAGGGAATTGACCAAAAAAGTTATTTGTATCAAGCTGCAAATAAGCTGATTGGGGAGTTGAGTAAGAAGATTTTTGATATTGCTCAAAAGCGTTTGGAATCAGGTGATTGGCAGCAGTCGATCGCGATCGCAAACAAGATTCCCGACGGTGGAAATTTACAGGAACAAGTTAAAGATTTGAATGAGTTGGCTAATGCGACTGGTCAAGCTTCGACTGGTCAAATTGATGGTTTGTCAAAGGCGATCGCGTCTGCTCAAAAGTTAGATTCTAACCGCCCTTTCTACAAAAAATCTCAAGATTTAATCACCCGTTGGCAACAGGAAATTGCTGATGTGAAAACCTTGGATTTGGCGGGTAAATTGGCGGCACCGGGAGGGGTGAAGGATTTGAGGGCTGCGATCGCCCAATTGCAAACAGTCCCAGAATCAAATCCTCGATCGACTGAAGCCCGCAGCCAAATTAGCCGTTTTAGCCGTCAAATCGAGCAGATCGAAGATAGTCCGTTTCTGCAAAAGGCTAACGATTTGGCGAATACTGGCGATCCAAATGCTCTGGAAGCTGCGGTTGATCAAGCTAGGAGAATTGGTCAAGGTAGGGCTCTTTATGGCGAAGCTCAGACCAAAATTCAAGCTTGGGTGGAGAGGAGACAGCGACTTCAAGACCAGCCTTTTTTGGACAAAGCTCAGCAACTAGCTGCTAGTGGGAATTTGGCAGGGGCGATTGACATGGCTAGGCGGATTCGGCCGGGAAGGGCGCTTTATGACCAAGCTCGATCGAGCATTCGGACTTGGGATGTCCAATCTCAAAGCGAACAAGGTTTGCAGAGTGCTCGTCAGGCGGCTCAAGCTGGCACTGCGGATGCTTTGGAAACGGCGATTTCTCTGGCTCGTCAGGTGCCGGATTCGAGTTCGTTGCGATCGCAAGCTAGTCAGGCGATTGAGGAGTGGAGTCAGCGGATTTTGGCGATCGGTATGGAACAGTCGTCATCGGATTTAGCAGGGGCGATCGCGATTTTGAAAAAGATTCCTGCGGGCACTCGTTCTTTCGACGAGGCGCGATCGCAAATCCAAGTTTGGCAACAGTCTCTGAATTCTCCGGCCGATGAATCAGAACCTCCTGTACCCCCAGAAACTGAGCCGTCTAGACCTCCAAATCGGTAAATTTGAGGTTTAAGAATAATTGTTGACTGTTGACTGTATTCCCAATGCCCCATGCCCCATGCCCCATTCCCTATGCCCAATTCCCAAATTAAATATCAGCCGGATTCAAGTGCATCATCGCCCAAGTAGTGTAAGTGCCGATCGGACTCCAAAGGATATAAGGCAATAATAACAGACTCGCAGATTCAGAAACTTGCAACACAGTCAAAGCTAAAATTACACTTAAAATAGCACCTGTCCCACCAATAATTGTGCCAACTTTCAGGCTGCGAACCTTGCACATAACCGACGTATAAGACATAGTTACTATTTCTAAAAGCAGGTATAAACCCATTCGTAACCAAGTTTCCTGAGTTCCCGGCGCCGTTTCCCAAACAATAACGGCCGACCAAGCCCCACAAATAAAAATTACAGTCCAAATTAGGGGAATTGCTCTTTCAAATGTTAACCATCTCGGACGTTGCAGTCGATTAAACCATCGAATATCGCCTGGTACAATTAAGTTAGAGGCTAATCCTACTACAAAAACAACAATTCCAATTACCATCCATGATTTAATCATCATTTTGCTACCTTGAGCGATGTTTGGATTTTGGATTAAATAAATATCATATCAAATCCGTTAGCATCGGAATTGATACCCACAGCCAGGACACGGCAGTGCCGTTTCCCTACAAGATTATTTTCGGTAGGGACACGGCATTGCCGTCTCCGAACTATCATTATT
>JAYTZD010000444.1:0-1337 GCA_043742065.1 Oscillatoriales bacterium | reverse complement strand
GGGAGATGGGGAGAGACGGCAATGCCCATTCGTGTCAACTTAAGGTACAACCCATAGTCCGGCAAGGGTTGAAACCCCTGCCTCAAAGCGCAAGTCCTCTCAAAGAGGACTGAAAAACTCATTAGTCCTCTTTGAGAGGACTTTAGCTATTAGACATAGACAGGGAATTCATTCCCTGTCGGACTTGCAGGATGACTAACGGACTTGGCGGGCTTTTCGGCTTAAGTTGACACCTATGACGGCTACCAATTCCCAATTCCCGATGCCCGATGCCCCATGCCCGATGCCCCATGCCCCATGCCCCCTCAAATTCTCTGCCTTCTACCTTTGGGTGATATCCTAGTAGTGTATATTTTCATATTTTGAGATAGAGGCGCGCGTCTTCATGGAAGTTAATCAGCTAGGATTTGTGGCAACCATTCTGTTTGTTTTGGTTCCCAGTGTTTTTCTAATCATTTTGTACATTCAAACAGCTAGTCGCCAAGGCCGAAAAGATTAGTAATTTCTGCTATTTTTGTCGAGCTTTGTGCATTATCAAAAAAGCGCCCATAGCTTTTTGCTTTGGCGCTTTTTTGTTGAATGTCGATCTTACCGATTTTGGATTCATTGTTGGGAAAAACCCAAAATCTAAAATCCAAAATTGTTCTAGTTTAGCCGATCGTCCGCGCTAACAATACAGGACAATTGGCATAGACTCGCACATAGTCTGACAGAGAATTTCCCAGGAGTCGATCGAGATCGACAAAAGACTTGGCAACGTTTGGACGACGATCCGGCGAACCAATCACCAACAAATCGGCATTCAATTCTTCAGTAAGCCGACAAATTGTTTCTCCTGGCTTGCCTGTGGCACTCACGCAACGGTAGCTAACTCCCAGTTGTTTGGCGGCTGCGACAGCGGGCGCTAATACAGGGTCTTTTTCAGCACTTGCTGTCAAATCTTCCGTAGATTTTCCTGTCAAATCCTTAGTGACGTGTACTAAAATTATCTGTCCGCCACTAACATCTTTGACTAACGATAATGCCAGATCCAAGGATTGTTTGGCGGATTCAGATTTGTCTATCGCCACCATGACGCGCTTAATTTTTTTGACATAAATATCGTCTTTTACTAACAGCATCGGCCGAGATGTTAGCTGGAAAACGTACTGACTGACTGAGTTTTCTAGAATCGATTGCAGTCTGCCAAAACCGCGAGAACCCATAATTATCAAGTCAGATTGTTCTTCTTCGGCAACTTGACAAACTGTGGTTTTTGGGTCTCCCTGTTTGAGTCGGGGATTGACTCTGCTGGGATCTATTTTTAAAGATTGGATGGCTTGTGCTAGGATCTTGCC
>JAYTZD010000443.1:0-5804 GCA_043742065.1 Oscillatoriales bacterium | reverse complement strand
CCCGGCAATCCCGGCAAAGTCGCGTCGTCAATTACATTCAATTGTGCGATCGCAACTGGCTTGCCCAAAGTCAACAATTCCTGCATTTTTGGGTTTTCGTAAATGCCGTCAGCTTCCGACAAATGGCCGAAAGCTTCGTGAATAAATACCCCTGATAAATAAGGGTCTAAAATCACCGGATACTGACCGCCTTTCACTGATTTTGCTTCAAGTTGGCCCACAGCTCGAACCGCAGCATCCTTAACACGATCTTCGATATTTGTCAAGACATTGTAATCCGATCGCGAATGAATTGACTCAAACCCTTGGCGCACGACACCGCCGTCACCACGGGCGATTGCCCCAAAACGTCCAGTCACATCCAATCGTTCTTGAGCGATAGAAGTGCCTTGGGAATTCACAAAGTAAGTAATCCCAAATCTGTCGCTATAACCAGCCATTGTAGTCTGGATTCGCGGGTCATAATCTAATAGCAATTGGTTGTAAGATTCCAACAACTTGCGCTTTTCTGCTAGAGTAATTCCCCGTGGATCACGGCCCAATTCTACCGCTACATAATCTTGAACTGGTGTGACATCTGCTAGTACAGTTTTTTCGCTACCCACCAAGCGAGATTGAACGACAGCTTCTTCAATACGGTCTTTTAATTCAGCCAAACCATTAAAAGTTACAAAACTCCAGCCACCTTTGTGACAAGCCCGGATGCCACCAGCTAGACTGAAACTGCGGTTGACAGCATCTAACTGAACACCACGAAAACTAATGGCTGTTGACTCGCTTTTTTCGAGGCGAACTTCTAGATAATCTACGCGATCGCGGTAAGGTGCGATCGCTTCCATCAACAGTTCCTGCATTGACTTTTGCTCCCTATATTGATTAGCCTTGACACTGAGTAAAAGAATTCCTAACTTTAGTTTAATCTTTTTGCCTAATCTACGGGGGCGATCGCACCCAACGGCAGATATTCCGAGAATCCCCACATTTGAAATAGCTTAATCTTTTGACAGATGTATATCAATTTATACCAAAATTATACCAACTAACTATGGGTTTTCGACTAAGATTAATCTATCTTACTGCCAAACAATCTAGTTAAGTTAGTCATATATGCCGTACTTGAGAGTGAAAAACTTCCAAATTTCACCGTATTTAGCCGCATTTTCCGCATCTGTAGCAATTTTGACTGGTGTTTTCCTTTTAGATCGATCGGAACAACAACGTTTTCGGCAATACAACCGCGCTAACACCCTCCATCAACTCAGTACAGTCCGTTCTAATCTCGAAGGCGGATTGAACTCCCGGCTGTTTTTGATGCGAGGTTTCGTTGCTTATATCTCCAATAACCCGAATATCGGTGAAGCGGAATTTGCAGCTACGTCGAGAATTCTGCTGGCAAACCAAACCGGTATTCGTAACATCGGCTTAGTGAAAGGGACCACCGTCGTTGACATTTATCCGCGCAAAGGCAATGAAGTAGTGATTGGAGTTGATTTGCTGACGGTACCCAAACAGCGACAAATGGTCGAAGATGCGATCAATACCAAAAAAACCCTACTTGCTGGGCCAGTGAAATTATTGCAGGGTGGCGTAGGGTTGATCAGTCGATCGCCCATTTTTCTCACCCCCCCTGGGGAAACTCCCGAAAAAGGAGTTTATTGGGGGTTGACAAGCCTTGTCATCAACCAAGATACTCTCCTCCAAGAAGCCGGACTCAAAGACCCCTCAGCCAACCAGCAATACGCTCTGCGGGACCAAGACCAGAAGGGAGTGTCCGGTGAAGCATTCTTCGGCGATCAGTCAATTTTTCAGCAAGATCCCGTACTGCTGAAAGTGACTTTGCCCAACGGTTCCTGGCAGTTAGCTGCAATTCCTCTGGGGGGATGGCCAAAAAATTCCCCATTCCGGGGGTTTTTGCTGACTGGAGGCGGGCTGTTGGCACTTTTGAGTGGGGTGGTGGCGTTTAACTGGGTGTATGGGCCGGGCAAGTTGCGCGCAAGTGAGGCGAAGTATCGGCAATTGGTGGAGAATGCTAATAGCATCATTGTGCAGTTGGACAGTCAGGGCAACGTTACTTTTTTCAATGAGTTTGCTGAAACTTTTTTGGGGTATTCACAAGCAGAAATAATTGGCAAAAGTGCGATCGGGACTCTGATATCGGGTACAGATTTAGACATTGTGGCAATGACTAGAGATTTCCTGCCACACGCGGAACGATACTTCAATCAGGAAAATAAAATTATCCACCGCAATGGAGAAACCATGTGGATAGTCTGGAGAAGTCAACCTTTGGTGGATGAGAAAGGACGCTTGAGAGGATTGCTATGTGTGGGGACGGATATTAGCGATCGCAAATTAGCAGAAGCAGCACTCCAAGAAAGCGAATCCCGCTATCGCGCCATCATTGAAGACCAAATGGAACTGATTTGCCGCTTTTTGCCCAATGGAGAGATGACTTTTGTTAACGACCGCTACTGTCAGTATTTTAATAAATCTCGATCGGATTTGATCGGCAATACTTTTATGGGTCTTATCCCCGATGTAGACCGAGAAAAGATCCGCCATAAGTTCAGTTTTTTAAGCAGAGAAAACCCCTTCTCTACCCACGAACACCGAGTTATACTCGACACGGGAGAAATTCGTTGGCATCAGTGGACTGACAGAGGAATTTTTGACAATGCTGGCAATTTAATCGAGTGTCAAGGAGTCGGGCGTGATATTAGCGATCGCAAAAAAGCTGAAATCGCCCTGCAAGATTCTGAAGCAGAACTGCGGGCCTTATTTGCAGCCATGAATGATGTCATTTTTGTGATTGATACAGAGGGACGTTATCTGAAAGTTGCGCCGACAAATCCCGAACTTTTATGCCGGCCAGCATCAGAAATTATCAACAAGAGTTTGTACGAAGTCCTTCCAGCAGAAACAGCAGATTATTTCCTCGCCAAAATTCAACTTGTCGCCGACACAAAGCAAAACCAATCAGTAGAATATAACCTGCAAATTGACAAACGAGAAATTTGGTTTGCCGCTAACATTGCACCAATGCAGGACAATACTGTGCTGTGGATGGCCCGTGACATTACCAAACGCAAGCAGGCTGAAAGTTGGTTGGCTGGTCAAAAACAAATATTAGAAATGATTGCTAAGAATACTCCTTTGAGCGAAACTTTAAATACTTTAGTTAAAATTATAGAGCAGCAATCTCAAGATATGATAGGTTCGATATTGCTTTTAGATCGAGAAGGCAAACACCTGATGCACGGAGCCGCACCGAGTTTACCTGAGAGTTATAATGCTGCTATTGATGGCATAGCGATCGGCCCTAATGTTGGTTCCTGTGGCACTGCTATCTATCGCCAAGAGTCTGTGATTGTCACAGATATTGGCAGCCATCCGCTGTGGGCAGATTATCGAGATTTTGCATTAGGTTTTGGACTGAGAGCTTGTTGGTCTACTCCTATTTTATCATCTCAGGGTAAAGTGTTGGGAACTTTTGCGATCTATTATTCTCAGCCGCACACTCCTGAATATTTTGAAGTGCAACTCATAGAAGTAGCAAGAAATTTAGCCGGAATTGCGATCGAACAAAAACAAGCAGAAGAGAGTCTTCAACAATTGAATGAAGACTTAGAAAATAGAGTGATCCAGCGGACATCGGAATTTAGCCAAGCTCTGAATCAGTTGCAAACAGAAATTGCCGAACGCCAAGAAGCAGAACAAGAATTGATGGAAAGCGAGAGCAGATTTCAAAAGCTTTCGGCTAATTTGCCGGGAGTAATTTATCAATTTTTGTTGCGTCCAGATGGCTCTTTCAGTTTTCCTTACATAAGTCCTGCTTCCCGACAACTTTTTGAGTTGGAACCAGAAGATGTGATGCAAAATCCGGATTTTGCAAAAGATTTTATTCATTCCGACGATCGCCAAAATTATTACGAATCTGTTATTATTTCAGCGCAAACTTTGCAATCTTTTCAGTGGGAAGGACGGATGATACTGCCTTCGGGCAAGATTCGCTGGTTTCAGATAATTTCCCGTCCCGAAGCTAAAGAAAACGGTGATATTCTTTGGGACGGTATCATCACTGATATTACCGATCGCAAACAATCTGAATTAGCTTTGCAAGAAAGTCAGCAGTTTATTCAAAAAATCGCCGATGCTACTCCCGGAATCTTGTATCTCTACGACTTGGAAGAACAGCGAAATATCTACGCTAATTCTTCAGTAGGTACAATCTTGGGTTATACATTTGACGAAGTTGAAGCGATGGGCTCGTCGCTGATGCCTCAGTTAATCCACTCGGAAGATTTGACGAGAATTATAGAACATCACGCTAGCTTGGCAGGTATTCAAGATGGCGAAATTATGGAGACTGACTATCGAATGTTGGCAGCAAATGGTGAATGGTTTTGGCTACAAAGTCGGGATACTATTTTTAGCAGAAATCCAGATGACCAGCCCAAGGTAATCATTGGATTTGCACAGGATATTACGACTCGCAAACAAGCAGAGGTAGCACTCATCAAAAGTGAGGTACGAGAAAGAGAAAAAGCTCAACAACTCGAAGCAGCGATGCTAGAATTGCGCTCTACTCAAACTCAGCTAATTCAAACTGAAAAAATGTCTTCTCTGGGGCAATTGGTGGCTGGTATCGCTCACGAAGTGAATAATCCTGTTAACTTTATTCATGCTAATATTGCTTATCTTCAGCAGTATACTAAACAGTTGCTAGAACTGCTAACTCTTTACGAACAAGAATATCCCGAACCTCATCCGATAATTGTTGATAAAATTGAGGAAATAGATTTGGATTTTATGGCTGAAGACTTAACAAAAATTGTGGGTTCGATGCAGGTGGGAACACAACGCATCCGGCAGATTGTTTTGTCTCTGCGTAATTTTTCACGACTGGATGAAGCTGAAATGAAGCCGGTGGATATTCATGCAGGGATTGAGAGCACGTTGTTGATTTTGCAGCACCGTTTGAAGGGTCTGAATGGCACGTCTCCAATTAAAGTAGTCAATGACTTCGGCAAGTTGCCGCTAGTAGATTGCTATGCTAGCCAACTGAATCAGGTGTTTATGAATATTATTGCTAATGGTATTGATGCGATCGAGGAACGATATCAAAAGTCATCTATGATGGAATGTGAGGCAAATCTTGGTACAATTGCGATCGCTACTAAGGCGATTTGTCAGAAGATGGTGTCGATTGAAATTTCGGACAATGGTATGGGAATGCCGCAGACAGTGATCGATCGCATTTTTAATCCGTTTTATACTACAAAAGAAGTTGGGAAAGGTACGGGTTTGGGAATGTCGATTTCCCACTCGATTGTGGTGGAGAAGCACAAGGGCAAGATTGAGTGTACTTCAGAAATCGGGCGCGGCACAACTTTTCGGATTCAAATTCCGATCGGGCTACTACACAATTGACCGAAAGCAATTAGCGATTAAAATAGATGCAAGCTGCTAGCGAAGCGGTGCTGCATCAAACCTTTAATTGTAGAAAATTATAACTCATGGCTTTAATCATCGAAGCGTTGCAGGCAATGGGATCCAATGTGCGTTGGATGTCTTGGAATTTATTTTTAGCTTTAGTACCGCTGGCGATCAGTTTTTGGCTGTTTCGCAAACCTCGATCGCGCTGGCTAATGTGGGGAACTGGTTTTCTCCTCGGTGCTACTTTTTTACCCAGTATGCGCCACGTTTTGGCTTATCTGAAGCACATTGTGCAAGATGTCGGCACAACTTACGTTTTGGGGGCGATCGCGATTACACTCGCACTAATGGCCGTAGATATCTGGGTA
>JAYTZD010000442.1:0-11740 GCA_043742065.1 Oscillatoriales bacterium | reverse complement strand
GGGAATTGGGAATTGGGAATTGGGAATTGGGAATTGGGAATTGGGAATTGGGAATTGGGAATTGGGAATTGGGAATTGGGAATTGGGAATTGGTAATAGGGAATTGGTAATAGGGAATAGGGAATAATTATATCTCCCCAATGCCCAATGCCCCATGCCCCATGCCCCATGCCCCATGCCATGCCCCATGCCCCATGCCCAATTATGTATCCATCGGCAATCTGCCAGCAGCGCCCCGTTGCATAGTAGTCAGTCGCTGAGAGTTAGGGAATATTCCTTGACCTTGAAGTTCAGGAATAGGAGGTTTTATTTCCACTTTCACCAATCTGGAAGTACAGATAAAAACGGTTTGATCGTTTAAATGAAAAGTCAGCCAAGGTTGGTTTAATAAATTCAGCACTTCCTCTTGGAACTCTCGTGCAGGCATCGGAAGAGTAAACGTTTCTGTGTGACCTTCCACATAATGAAATGTCACTTGTGTTGTATTCTCTCTATCAGGGATTAATTTGCTAAAAGAACCTGCGCGCATAAATGTTGCTCCGAAACTTGAGACTATCAAAGAATAACGTAAGATGCGATATCTGCTGTTAGATCCCCGACTTTTTCAAGAAGTCGGGGATCTGAGTATTCTGTTTTTAAGTTGAGATTACCTAGCAGAAGATGTCGGCATCGTACTCATTTTGTCTAAATCTAAGACTTTTGCCAAGTCTTCTACACTCATTAAACCGCGTTCTAGGACAATTTGCCGCAAAGATTTGCCAGTTTCTAGGGATTCTTTGGCGACGGCGGCGGCGTTGAGATAGCCGATGTGAGTGTTGAGGGCGGTAACTAGGGCGAGACTACCTTCAGCATAAGCGAGACATCGATCGCCCTTAGCTTCAATTTTTTCCAGGCATTTGGTAGTCAACGCGCTGATGGTATTGCCCAAAATTTCGATGCTGTGAATCAGGTTGTAGGCAATGAGGGGCATCATCACGTTTAACTCTAATTGTCCTGCTTGGGCACAAAGGGCGATCGCGCTATCGTAACCCATGACTTGAAAACACACCATCGAAGTCATTTCCGCCATCACAGGATTGTATTTCCCCGGCATAATTGACGAACCAGGTTGCACCGGAGGCAGTTGAATTTCCTTCAAACCCGTTTTCGGCCCAGAGTCCATCAAACGCAAGTCATGGGACATTTTAACGCAATCTTGAGCGAGATTTCGCAGTGAACCAGACACATTTACAAACGGTGCCATACTCTGCATAGCTGCCATTAAATTCGGTGCTGGCTTCAGAGGTTTGTCGATTAATTCTGACAGAATTTGAGCAACTTTTTGACTATATTCAGGATGAGTATTTAAGCCAGTTCCCACCGCACTACCGCCCAATCCCAAGGATGTCAAATCTCCCGATGCAGTTTCAATTCTGACTGTATGTTCTCTGAGGATTTGGGCCCAAGCGCGGAAGGTTTCACCGAGTCGAACTGGCACTGCATCTTGCATATGAGTGCGGCCGGATTTTACAATATCTTGGAATTCTGTGGCTTTGCTTTCCAGGGCGGCTACGGCATTCGATAAAGCAGGCAACAAAGTTTTTTCCAGCGCCAACAATCCGCCAATCCGAATTGCTGTCGGAATTACATCATTTGTTGATTGTCCATAGTTTACATGATCGTTCGGACTAACGCGCTTGTAATTACCTTTTTCATCGCCCATAATTTCTAAAGCGCGATTAGAAATAACTTCATTAACATTCATGTGATGAGAAGTTCCAGCCCCAGCTTGGTAGACATCAACTACAAATTGATCGCGCAATTTACCAGCCAGGATTTCGTCGGCTGCTTGGACAATGGCTTGACTGATATCTTGGGGAATACAGTCTAGTGCACCATTTGCGATCGCCGTAGCTTTCTTAATGATAACACAAGCATCAACATAAGTCGATAAAGGCTTAATGCCGCTAATCGGGAAATTTTCGATAGCGCGCAGAGTTTGGATGCCATAATAGACATTAGATGGGATTTGTTTGTCTCCCATCGAATCACTTTCGGTACGGTAGGTTACAGTTGATTTTTCTGTCATATTAGGGAGTTGGTGATAATATCAAATTATCGCACATTTAGAGGTGATTTCATTGACTGGTGAAGTTGAGAGAATTGATGCTGTTATCACTGCTGTCATCAACGGTAGGATTTTAGGCAATCAAGGCAGAAGTCGAACAGTTTATGAAATTGAGTTGAATGGTGCGATACAATATATTTCTGTGGAAGTAGCAAGCAATGGCTATATTGTTGGCGCTAATCCCACCAGGCAAAATTTAATCCGTCGGTTTACTGAGGAGAGATAATGATGTTGCAAAGAATTAAGTTAATGCCTGATTATAGTTGTTATCCCTTGTGGGATAGAGATGATGGTGGTGATATTGAACCCTGGGAATTACCGCTGAGTGAGGCAATAATTAAAGGTTTACTCAATTGGCAAGATATTTATGATGGAACTATTGATACCGAGTCTACCCAAATACCGCTGAAGCAGAGATTTTGCTGCTAACTCTTGGCTCTCATGATGATGTTTACTAAGTTTTATGAATAAAGTCTCTAATTGCCAAAAAATTGGGATTCAAGCCCCGTCCTTCTAGGACAGCTTTAATTATCTCTAAATATTCCTAATTCTATCAGCAAAACTTAGTATAATAGAACAACAAGTCGGGATGGGAAATCGCCACGACTCTAAATGGACGCAGAGACAGAGTAAGACTAGCAACGGTCGCATCAGTCGATGAAGCGTCAAGAATCACCGCACCTGATAGTCGGTGAGTATTTCAAACACTAGATCATATTATCCATCTGTGTGAGGATTGTTCATGGCTCGTCGTTTCAATCAAATCCTTGTCCTTAGCGCCCTTAGCCTCCTAACCTTGGCTGGTTGCGACAGTGTTCAGGAAACTTCTACTCCGAAAACCTCGTCCTCAGCGGTTCCTGGTACTGCTGTAAAAACTGATAAAGCGATAAAATATCCAGAGTTAAGTGGTCTAGCCTTCTATACCAAAATAGCGGTTGAAGCTAACAATTTTCCGAAAGCTAAAACAGAATTTGGCAAATTTGAGAATGCCTGGAAGAAAGTTGAAGATGGTATGAAGAAAAAAGATCCCACAGGCTATAACACAGTTAAAGAGGCTACTGCAAAAGTGACGGCTGAATTTAAAAAGTCTGAGCCAAGTAAAGACAAAGTGCTTGCACAATTGGACTTGTTGGATAAGACTATTAAGGCTTTTCCTTAGTCCTAAGATTTAATATTCAGTGCTTGTTTTTTGTTTCAAATTCATATTTGATCGGAAACAAGCACTCCAAATATCCTGAAATAACTTTAGTATTCTGAAAATCTGAACTATTATGAATAAAGCATTTCTTAAATACCACCGTATTCTAGCCATTTCTAATGATTGAAACTAAAGATGTGAGGAAATTCAATCGGTTATATTGTTCCTAGTAGCAGCAGTTTTCTCGTTTTTGAGAGTCTTTAGAAAATGTAGGTAATGCAGAAATATAACAAAGCTAAAGGGTAAAAATTCAATGAAACAAACTATTGATATCGAACAAAATGTGTCACAAAATCTGCGACTTCTTCCGAAAGAAAAGCAACAGGAAGTGCTCGATTTTGTGCAGTTTTTAATACACAAATTACAACAAGATTTAACTGCTGCCCAATTAACTGAGTTTTTTGTACTAGACGGCGAAGACTATTTAATTGAGAAGTTTTATACTCGCAGCCATGATGCTTTTTTGAAAGGCTACGCACCCGAAGACGAAGGACTTTATGATGACTATTAAGCCTAAGGATAATACGATCGCACTTATTTTCTTCATCAACTCTCCACTCACCCTCAACCTCAACTCCCACCTGCGATACCCCAACGCTGCACAATACTTAACAAAAACTTGAGAAAACTGACCCTGTTGCCCAAGCCTTGTTAGAGTTATCCTATAAGTCCACTAATTCCACAACTCGTCACTACGCTCCCAGCTCAATGACTCAAACCTCTACCTCAACTAAAACCGACACAACATTATTGTCCTTGACAATTGCCCCCGCTTGTGTATTGCGTGGTCAAAATGCCCTTGCCCGATCGCGAGATGCCCTAATCCGTCTCGGAAAACGCCCCCTAATCGTCGGCGGTAGCAACTCCCTAGCCACCGCCAAACCTTTCCTGCAACCAATCCTCCAAGGCACGGGGGCGAGCACAGGGGAACGGGCGGGCACGGGGGGACGGGCGGGCACGGGGGCACCGCCCCTACAGTTTGCTGAAATAGCCTATGGCACTGATTGCAGCGAAATCAGCCTCGAACACCTGCGCGAAGCTGCTAGCAACCATCAAGCCGATTTCATCATCGGAGTTGGTGGCGGCAAAGCCCTAGACGCAGCCAAACTCGTCGCCCATCAGTGCCAAATCCCGATCGCCACAATTCCCACATCAGCAGCCACCTGCGCCGCTTGGACAGCCCTTTCTAACATCTATTCAGAACAAGGTGCATTCCAATACGATGTCACATTAGCCCGATGTCCAGACTTGCTGATACTGGACTACGGTTTAATTCAAACAGCACCACAGCGGACATTAGTAGCAGGAATTGGAGATGCGATCGCCAAATGGTACGAAGCATCAGTCAGCAGCGGACACTCGGAACAAACCATGATCATTTCCGCCGTCCAACAAGCTAGAATATTACGTGATATCTTATTTCAAAAATCGGCGATCGCACTCAAAGAACCTGGTAGCGAAACCTGGCAAGAAGTGACAGATGCCGTCGTATTGCTAGCAGGAGTAATTGGCGGAATTGGCGGGGCCCAATGTCGCACCGTCGCCGCCCACGCCGTCCACAATGGTTTAACTCATCTATTAGCAAGTCACGGAACATTACACGGCGAAAAAGTTGCCTACGGCATTTTAGTCCAACTGCGGTTAGAAGAAATGTTGCAAAACAATCAACTCGCAGCCACCGCCAGACAGCAACTATTAAAATTCTACGGCGAGATTGGATTGCCCCAAACTCTAGACAATCTAGGACTCGGAGATATCACCATAACAGAATTACAGCGTGCAGCCGAAATAGCTTGCAATCCCAATTCCGACATCCACAGACTACCATTCAAAGTAGTTCCCGAACAATTAATGGCAGCGATGGTTTCAACCACCGCACCTGTGGGAGAATTGAGAATCAAGAGTTAAAACAGTTTGTAGTCAGGACTGTCTTCCTGAAAAAGCTGTGCTAGAAAGGACTGAGATCCTGACTGCAAACTCAGAAAACAACTAACAACTGATACACAACAAATGACCCTGGATTGGATTACCACTGCTGACAGGTTGCAAACACTACCGCCCTATGTATTTGCGCGTCTCGATGAACTCAAAGCCCGTGCTCGCGAACAAGGATTAGATCTGATAGACTTGGGAATGGGAAACCCAGACGGTGCGACTCCACAACCAGTAGTAGAAGCCGCCATCGCAGCCATCCAAAATCCAGCAAATCATGGCTATCCACCCTTTGAAGGAACAACCAGTTTTCGTCGCACCATTACTAAATGGTACAGCCGCCGCTACAACGTTGAATTAGATCCAGAAAGCGAAGCATTGCCTTTGTTGGGTTCCAAAGAAGGTTTAGCGCATTTTGCGATGACCTACATCAATCCAGGGGACGTAATATTAGTACCAAGTCCTGCTTATCCGGTATTATTTCGCGGCCCAATTATCGCCGGTGCAAAAGTTCACAACATTATCCTTAAACCAGAAAATGATTGGGTAATTGATTTAGGCGACATTCCCGATAGCGTAGCCGAACAAGCCAAAATACTCTATTTCAATTATCCCAGTAATCCGACTGGGGCGACTGCGCCCCGCGAGTTTTTCAAAGATATTGTGGCTTTCGCGCACAAGCATCAAATCTTGTTAGTTCATGACTTATGTTATGCTGAATTAGCCTTTGATGGCTATCAACCAACAAGTTTATTAGAAATTCCCGGTGGTAAAGAAATCGGTGTCGAATTTCATACCATGTCAAAAACCTACAATATGGCCGGTTGGCGAGTCGGTTTTGTAGTAGGAAATAGTAAGATTATCCAAGGTTTGCGGACATTAAAAACTAACTTAGATTACGGTATATTTTCCGCATTGCAAACAGCAGCAGAAGCCGCACTACAATTACCAGATAGTTACCTGAAAGAAGTGCAAAATCGTTACAGCACTCGCCGAGATTTTATGGTTGCAGGATTAGCAGAATTAGGGTGGAATATTCCTAAACCTCTGGCTGCTATGTATCTTTGGGTTCCTTGTACTCGCGGCATGAGTTCTACTGATTTTGCCCTGAATGTTTTACAGCAAACTGGTGTGGTTATGACTCCTGGTAATGCTTTCGGGCCTGGTGGCGAAGGGTATGTGAGAATTAGTTTGATTGCAGATTGCGATCGGCTGGGAGAAGCCTTGCGTCGCATGAAACAAGCTAATATTCGATATTAATTATTGGGAATTGGTTATTGGTTATTGGTTATTGGTAATAATTTCCAATACCCAATGCCCAATCTCCTTCTTCCGACTTTCATCGGACTGACATCCGCTACATCCGTTACATAATCCGTTGCCGAACTTCCTTCTTCCTTCGGTTATAACCTTTTAATTTCCTGAATCACCCAATCAAAAGTTTCCATAACTTGGTTCATTGCCGATTCATCTTGCAAAGTAAACAAAGTCAAACTCGGCGACCTCCTCTCCCCCGGTTCTGTAGGTAACGACAGACCGATCGAACTTAACTTATTTCTCAATTCCAGCCAATTTTCCTCAGAACTAAACGGAAGCTGCGAACCATAATTATGAGCAGAAATCTCTATTTTTCCAGTAATATCAACAGTGAATAACTGATAGGGTTTTTTGCCCTTTTGAAGCAATTGAACTGCCAAACCGCCGTAGATATCCCCAGTTCCCCAGTGGATTTCAACTTCGGGTTCTTGATTTTTTGCCCAAAGGTAAATTTCTCTTGCCATCTGCGCCTCTTCTGCGCCCCGTCTAGCCTTAAGTTCGGCAAAAAATGAAGATTCATCCCAACGTCTTCTTTCGCGCATTGCACTAGATTTTTTCTGCTGTGCTTCTGCTGTCTGACCGATGACTCTGGGAACCAAAGTTCTGAGGCCATCTTCACTGACATATTGCTTAATTTCTAGGGCAAAAACTTCAACCGGATCCATCTGTTGGTTAAGAAATTCCACCACCCGGCGTAGTTCAGCGGAAATCTCGTCAGCTACAAAAACCAGACGAATTTTACCAGCTTGCAAATTAGTTTTTACCTTCTGCCAAAACTGGTCTTCATTAGCATCTACACCGAGAAAATCTTCAAAAATCTGTTCGGGATCCCGACCCCGATCGCGACAATTAGCTTCAAAAAAAGCAATAATTGAATCAATGGGCCAGTAAACTACTGCATTAGCAGCATAGTCGATCGACTGACCTACAACTTTTTGCCGGATATTAGCATTAGGAGTGCGCCTGACATCCACCAAAGTAGGAATCGCATCTTGGTCGAGAAATAAATGATCCAACGACCACTGTACCGCTGTTTCCTCATCGCTGGGCGTTGCCACTTCCCGTGAAATTAACAACCACTTGCGCGCTGTAGCCCGATCGATTTGGTCTCCGGCAATTAAGTTAGGATAAGTCACAAGCAAGTCTTGTAACTGGTCTTCCGAGTCGTAGGGCTGTTCCATCATTTCCACCAGCCTGTCGTCATCCTGAATCAGATAAATACCTCCAGCCATGCACATCCACCTAGTTAATTTTAGATTTTAGATTTTAGATTTTTGAACAGTTAACTGTTAACTTTTGCAGTACCCTGAGCGTAGTCGAAGGGTCAGTTATCTGTTATCTGTTATCTGTTGACTGTTCACTGTTGACCAATGCCCAATGCCCAATGCCCAATGACCAATGCCCAATTCCCAATTACTAATTACTAATCAAGCCAGTAAATACTCGTTGTGCCGGCCCTGTCATGTAAATCCGCTGGGAGGCTTCTGACCATTCGATTTGCAAAACACCACCGGGAAGTTCAACAGAAGTTGTGGAATCGCACTTTCCGGTCAACACCCCAGCCACGACAGCAGCACAAGCACCAGTCCCACAAGCTAGAGTAACACCTGCGCCTCTTTCCCACACCCGCATTTTGATATAGTCCGATCGCATCACTTGAATAAATTCCGTGTTTGTACGCTGGGGGAATGCTTGGTGGTGTTCAAACTGAGGCCCGACAGTTTCTAAATCAATAGCCGAAACGTCCTCCACAAAAGTAATGCAGTGAGGATTACCCATACTGACACAAGTAACAGACCAAGAGCGATCGGCTACTGCGATCGACACATCTATAACTTTGGCATCTGCTGGGGCCAAAGTTGTCGGAATTTCCGCAGCCAGCAATCGGGGAACTCCCATATCGACTTTAACCTGCCCGTCCGATCGCAATTCCGGGCTAATCACACCCGCACCGGTGTGAATCTGGTACAGAGTTTTCGCATCTGATCCTTCCAAATCGGCGATAAACTTAGCTAAACAGCGAATCCCATTACCACACATTTCCGGTTCCGAACCATCAGAATTAAAAATCCGCATCGTATAGTCAGTGCCGTTTTGCCCTGGAAGAGCAAAGATGACGCCATCTGCACCGATTCCGAAATGTCGATCGCACAATACCACAGCTTGTTCTGGCGTTACCACAGGTTCCGAGGAGTGTCGGTTGTCAACCAGAATAAAATCGTTACCCAGTCCATGATACTTTGTAAACTCGATCGGCATAAAACCCCTCTGTTGATAGTTGACCGTTGACAGTTGATAGTTTACAGTTTACCAATGACCAATGACTAAATTAATGGGATACAAGCCCCGTCCTTTTAGGACGGCTTTAATTTTCCTAAAATCTCCCTTGAATAGTGTAATATATGATAAGGGCTTAGAGCTCTTCTCCCTCTGGACTCAAGACACGTTGAAACAGCCTTGAGTCGCGGGTAGGCGCAGAGAACGCTATAAGGGCAATGGTTAAAATCCAACCTGGAAGCACAAAGTATTTAGCCTGTAGCTAAAAAAGTCGCCCTAGGGCATTGGGAGACTTTAAACGGACGTGGAGACAGGGTAAGACTACCTCGGTAGCACTGGTCGATGAAACGTTAAGAATCACCGCACTTTTAGGGCGGTGAGTATGTCAATAAATTACCTATTTCCTAGTATGTCTGAATTTGAGACCGGATTACCCAGCGTTCGTCTAATACAAAGCTACATCAAAGACAAACAACAGATAGAACTAAAACTCCTGACCGGCGACTTGCTAGTTGGCAGAGTTTTTTGGCTGGATAATAGCTGCATTTGCGTCCTCGACGCCTCAGAAAAACAAATTTTGGTTTCGCGACAAGCCATCGCTTACATCAAGTCCAGTGGGTGAGACAGGGAGATGGGGAGATGGGGAGATGGGCATTGGGATAATTGCGAAAATTATCCCAATGCCCTATGCCCAATGCCCAATGCCCTATGCCCTATGCCCCATGTCCCATTCCCTAATCACTAAACAGCTTTTCGCTAACTTGCGCCGTAACAAAAGGCAGCTTCACCACAGGTGGCTGAACCACAGGTGCAGCAGTCCGCTGCATTAGACCAATTTCATAGAAGCCACCGCATAGTAACAAACGATCGCCCTCTTGCAAATCCGTGCTTCCCTCTGGCCAGCGAGTAAACTTCCCTTCTCGCCGGATTGCCCGTACCTCCACCGCGTACTGAGTCAGCAACTCCACCTCAGACAGTTTTTGGCCAACCCAAGGACTGTTTGCCGGCAATCTCAGCCACTGACAAGAACTGTCGCCCTGGGGTACACCAACTTCGCCCTTCGCCAGCAACTCAAAACTGACAAGTTCTTCCGGTTCGCCAACTACCAAAACGCGATCGCCCGACTCCAAAGCTGTCTTACCATTGGGATAATCAATTTCTTCGCCCTCTTGACGAACAATCGCCATAATACTAACCCCTGTCAACTGCCGCAAGTTAGTTTCTTCCAGAGTCATGCTGGCAATGGGAGAACCCTCCGGTAGGTTGTACCACTCACTATTCATATCTTGAACAGCCACTTGCAAATCCCGCGAAATAGCAGCATTTTCTCGCGCCGGCCGCAATTCCAGATAGCGACTGCTGCGAATTTGCTGCACTTCCCGCCCGATAGCAATTGCTGACAAACCCATACCCGCCAACAAGTGGGACGAAAGTTCTAAACTAGCCTCAAACTCCGGCTGCACAACCTCCCAAGCCCCCAGTTGATAAAGCAATTCGATATCTTTATCTTGGTTCGCGCGTACGATGATGTCCAAATCCGGGACTAATTCTAAAGCTCGTTTCAGGCACAAACGAGTGCTCATCGGATCTGGAAGCGTTACTGCCATTGATTTTGCCCGTTCCACCCCCGCAGATTCCAATACGTGCAAGCTAGCAGCATTACCATAAACATAAGGAATTCCTAGCAGCCGGCACTCTTGAATTCTGCTTTCCGATTCATCAATTACCACAACTGCACAATTGCGACTTAGCAACATTTTGACTAAATTTCTGCCGACTCGCCCGTAGCCACAAACCACAATATGATTTTGTTCAGGCAAAGTTTCAGCTATTTCCACCGGTTGAGATGTTTCGTCAAAATAGCGCCGCAAAGGCCCGAAGTTTTCCGCCCAATTCAATAACTGTGGCACACTTCTCAATACGAACGGTGTCAGTACCAGGGTAACTGCTGTCGTCCCCAAAATTAATAGATAAACGTTTCGTGAAACCAGTCCTAATGCTTGGCCCGAACTAGCGAGAACAAAGGAAAATTCTCCAATTTGAGCTAAGCCCAAACCAGCGATTAATGCTGTTTTTAGTGGATAGCCAAACAATCGGACGATCGGCGTTATGATCAAGAACTTGCCGACAAATACTAAAAATACCAGTCCCAGGATTAATTCTAGATGGTTCCAGAGAAAAAACGGGTCGATTAACATTCCAATTGTTACAAAAAATAGGGATGCAAAAATATCTCGCAAAGGCTCCACATAAGTTAGAGTTTGGTCAGCATATTCCACCTCCGAAATCATTAACCCTGCTACAAATGCTCCCATCTCGATCGAGAAACCCAAATATTCAGTCAGCAGCGCAATCCCCAAAGCCAAAACCACAACTCCCAGCAAAAACAGTTCCCGACTCTCTGTTCTAGCTAAGTAGCGCAGCAACCGAGGAATCACCCAAATTCCGGCAACTACAGCGCCCGCAGCAAATAAACTAATTCGCAGCAGCGCAAAGGCTACCGTGATCCCAATGGTTTCTATGGGCTGGTTAAGCGCCGGCAAAACTGCTAGCATTAGTCCCAATGCCAAATCTTGAACTACCAATATTCCCAGCATTACTTGACCGTGGGAAGTACCAGCTTCATTGCGTTCCATCAGGCACTTCAGTACCACTGCTGTTGAGGAGAGTGACAGAATTGCGCCTAAAAACACGCCTTGGGCCGGTGATTCTACCCAGCCTACAGCCAAGGATGTGAAAGTAGTAATGGCGATGGTTAGGACAATTTGTAAACTCCCACCGCCCAGACTAATTGCTTTAACTTTTTGGAGTTCGGCGAAAGAAAATTCCACTCCTAGGGCAAATAACAGAAAAGCCACGCCGAATTCAGCCAGAGTCTCTACCTGAATTAATTCTTTAATCAGCCCCAA
>JAYTZD010000441.1:0-11741 GCA_043742065.1 Oscillatoriales bacterium | reverse complement strand
TACGGAGAAAGACTGGGGGATGCTAGCGAATTGGGAGAACTTTATAAAATGTTGGGCGATATTTTCAAGCAGCGTTTTAAAGGTTGGAATGCGTTTATCTTGACAGGAAATAAGGAGTTGGGAAAACAAGTTGGACTGAGAACATCGAAGCGAATTCCAGTTTATAATGGGTCGATTCCTTGTACTTTGCTCAAGTATGAACTGTATTGAATGCTTATAAAAAATCTCCAACTGTTACCTGAAATGATGATATTGCGTGTAATAAGGACTCTTCGTCCTTACTACAAACGCAACTCATTACTAAGGATTAATGCTCGATTTTCAGCGAAATAATCTTATCACCTTTGCGGATAGCATTGACTACAGACATATCCTCAGTTTTGCCAAAAGTCGTGTGAACTCCATCTAAATGCGACTGGGGAGAATGGCAAATAAAGAATTGGCTACCACCCGTATTTTTGCCTGCATGAGCCATCGATAAAGTCCCTGCCAAATGTTTGTTGGAGTTGATTTCGCAGTTGATTTTGTAACCAGGGCCACCTGTTCCGGTTCCTTGTGGACAGCCGCCTTGAACCATAAAGTTATTGATGACTCGGTGAAATGCCAATCCGTCATAAAAACCCTTTTCTGCCAAGTCAACAAAATTCTTGACTGTATTAGGCGCATCTGCATCAAACAATTCCAAATTGATTGTGCCTTTGTCCGTTTCCATAATCGCACGGGTCATAATTTTTCCTTGCTTTCTAAAATGAGTGTGTTGTCTGCATCTGAATTGCGGACTTCGCTTTTATAGCGTCCAGTTTCAGCCTGTCGCTAGATTTGAGCTTCTGGAAGTCTAGCATATTCTGCGAACTTTCAATTGCTGCTCACTTTTTTGCGATCGGCATCTTCCTGAAAGTCGCCCATATTAAAAATGAAAGGAACCCGACTAGAACCGCTTCCCATAACCAAAACTTTTGGCATCTGAGCTCCACCACTTCTCCAAGCTTCGATAGCCTCCTTTTGCAGCACTAAATCACCGCCCTGAGCCTTTAAAGTTTCAGCCAAAAGCCTTTGAGCTTCCGCCCTACCTTGAGCGCGGTTAATATCAGTTTGAGCTTCTTGTTCGGCTTCCTGAGCGACATAAACGGCTCTTTGCGCCCGCTGTTCTGCTACCTGTTTTTCCTCAACCGCTTTAGCGAAATCTGGGGAAAATCGAATATTGACAACGCTCGTATCAAGCACTATTACATCATACTTCGATAGCCTTTCCTTCAGCGCAGCATCAAAGTCTCGCTTCAGTTCACTTCTTTGAGTAATAGATTGTTCCGCAGTTCTCAATGCAGCCGCTGTTTTAAATGCTTCTTGTGTCTGAGGAGCAATAATTTTTGAAACTATATTCTCCAATGTTCCTTGAGTTCTTCTGACATCAACTATTTTGTTAGGATCTAGGCGAAAATTGATCGCAAAACTAGCATTTAAATCCTGAAGGTCTTTAGTAGCACTCTGGGCGGGAACTTCAAATTTTTGCACTGTTACATCATACACATCAACCTTGGATATCAGCGGAGGTCTGAAATGAAATCCCTCTAACAATGCTCCATCTGTGGCTTTCCCTAAAACGCTGACCACCCCTGCTTCACCTGGATTGATGACTACAAAAGAGTTGAAGCCGAGGAGTAGCGCCACTACCAATAAAATCCCAGCGATTGCTGATGATATGTTCTGGAAATTTTGATTTTTCAAAATACACGCTCTTTTGTGACAAACTAATTATAATGGTTAAAGTGATGAGATGAACAAACTATTTTAAAGTGCTAATTCCCCGACTTCTTTAAGAAGTCGGGGTTCTGGGCATGAGATTGGGGTTTCCTTTGAATTAATTGGTCTTATAATTTTTCTCAATCCAGCATCGTGGCAAAACTTCGCCGGAAGGAAATATTAATTTACCCTTGGGAAAATTTTCTGGTTCTTGCTCTTCTTCACCTGCTTGATTTCGCCCCAATACTTCATTTTTGGCAGGGCTGATCAAACCATCGATATCGAGAATTTCTACCAAGTCGCCTGATTCTTTTTCTTGTAAAAGCATAGTCTCTCCTGAAAAATCTAATGGATATTGTTTAACCTTAAACTTTTACAATATATGTTATCTCTATCCGAGGTATAATTTGTAAATCTATCTTTCGGCTATTTGCAATAGTAAAAAACAATTTGATGCCATGTGGGATAAAATTAGCGCACATATCTCGGAAGTAACGGGAGACAAATTTGCGATCGACAATCGCCGTTCTGTTAGCGGTGGCTGCATCAATCAAGGCTATTATATCAGCAACAGTTCCCGCGCTTACTTTGTCAAAATCAATCAAGCTTCCCAAGTCGCGATGTTTGAAGCTGAGGCGCTGGGTTTGCAGCAAATGAAGCAAACCCAGACGATTCGAGTACCTGAGTCGATTTGTTGGGGAAGCGATGGGAATTCCGCTTATATTGTGCTGGAATGGCTGGATTTGGGAGGGCGCGGGGGCGATACAGCTTGGGAAGAAATGGGCTGCACACTGGCTGCAATGCACAAATATAGCGCCCCTCCCAGCCCAGGGCGGGCACGGGGGCACAGCCCCTACACTAGGGGGGGAGAAGAGGCTGATTCAGGCTTGTTGAGGGGAGGTTTTGGTTGGGATGTTAATAATACGATCGGCTCAACTTTGCAAATTAATAATTGGACGGCAAATTGGGCTGAATTTTGGGCGGAACATCGGATTGGTTATCAGTTAAAATTGGCTAAGAGTCGGGGTGGTCATTTTCCGCAAGGGGAGCGTTTATTAAAGCTAATTCCTGAATTGTTAGTCAGCCACGAACCTAAACCTTCGCTGGTTCATGGGGATTTGTGGAGTGGGAATGCGGGGATAACGCCTGGAGGGGAACCGGTGATTTTTGACCCAGCGACGTATTTTGGTGATCGAGAAGTTGATATGGCGATGACAGAGTTATTTGGCGGTTTTCCGGCTGCATTCTATCGAGGATATAATCAGGTTTGGCCTTTGGATTCAGGGTATGAAAAACGCAAAACTCTTTACAATCTATATCACATTTTGAATCATTTTAATTTGTTTGGGGGGAGTTATGAATCCCAGGCGAATCAAATGATCAATAGAATTTTGGGTTAAGATTTCAATATTAGCTGAATTAGACGGAATCACAAATGAAGTTTTGGCATTGTTGCACCAAGTTGGGATTTATAGTTTTGTTTTTGAGCAGCATCGGGGCTGAGAATGCTTTAGCTGCTTTACCCTTACAGGTGGGTTTATATCGCGGCCCCGGTTCTCGATACATTCAAATTGCTGAAAAAGAAAATAGAATCTGCATCGAAAACTTTGCTTCTAACGGATCTGCTATTGTGGCTTCCGTTGCGGCGGATACTAATCGCAAAGATTTTTACAAAATCAACGGATTTGACGGTATATTTCTGTTGCAGCAAGATACAGATACTGTTTTATTTGGCAAGGTAAATAATTTATTTAAGTATGTAGAAGAGTCTGGTCTTTCTAGAGATTTAGATGATGATTTGCAGGAGTGTCTTACTTCCCAGAAGCCATTCTATAAGCAAAAGTCAAGCGGCCGAGGTACTCTCTAAGTCAGAGTCACGTAGGACACGGCAATGCCCTTGGACTACCCCAAAATAATCATGAGCTCGATCGAATGATGCAACCCTCGCCCAATTAATTGTAGGGACACGGCATTGCCGTGTCCTAATTCTGGGTAATATCAATTCCGATGCCACCGGAATTGATATTACTTGATTGTTGAGATTTTATTTTTGCTTAGCCGTTGCTTTTTTCTTGGCTTCTTTTTCCGCTTTTTTAGCGGTTTTTTCAGCTTCAAATTTGGCGAACTTGGCTAGTTCTTTTTCTTCAGCAATTTTATCGAGATAGTAGTGGTAATCTCCGAGATAAGGGCGAAACTCTCCATCCCGAATTTCGACTATTTTGTTAGCGACTTGGGAGATGAAATAGCGATCGTGCGAAACGATCATTACTGTGCCATCATAATTCTTGATCGCTTCTTCCATCATCTCTTTTGCTGGAATGTCGAGGTGATTTGTCGGTTCATCCAAAATCAGCAAATTCACGGGAGTCAATAGCATCTTTGCCAAAGCTAGACGCGCTTTTTCTCCGCCACTCAAAGCGCTAACATTTTTGTATACTGTTTCGCCGGTGAATAGAAAACGCCCCAAGATAGTCCGAACTTCTTCATTTTTCCAGTCTGGAACTTCATCGTGAATCGTGGCCATCACGCTTTTATTCAAATCTAAGGCTTCGGCTTGATTCTGTTCAAAGTAACCGGGAATGACGTTATGACCTCCGAATTTGACAATGCCTTCTGTCGGGGTTTCTAAACCCATAATCATCTGCAACAGGGTGGATTTGCCTGCACCGTTGGGGCCTAGAAAGGCGATGCGATCGCCCCTTTCAACTAATAAATCCGCTCCCAAAAATAATATTTTTTCGCCGTAGCTGTGCACCAAGTCTTCAATTATTACTACTTCGCGGCCGCTGCGAGGTGCGGGCGGAAAGCGGAAATGCAAAGTTTTTAATCCACCAGTAGGTGCTTCGATGCGTTCGATTTTATCCAACTGTTTCTCGCGACTCTTGGCTTGGGTACTGCGAGTGGCGCTGGCGCGGAACTTTTCAACGAATGCTTGCTGTTTGTCAAGTTCTTTTTGCTGGTTTTCGTAGGCGTTGAGTTGGGCTTCTCTGGCTTCGGCTTTTTGCAATAAGTATGAGGAATAGTTGCCGAGGTAGGTACTGGAAACGCCACGTTCGGTTTCGACGATTTGGGTGCAGAGGCGATCGAGAAATTCTCGGTCATGGGATACGATTACCATTGGGGTTGTTAACCCTCTGAGGTAGTCTTCTAGCCATTCGATGGTTTCTAAGTCGAGGTGGTTGGTAGGTTCATCTAGTAGCAGAATGTCGGGTTTTTGGAGGAGAATTTTGCCTAAACTCATCCGCATTTGCCAGCCGCCACTGAAGGCGCTGACTAATCGATCGGTATCTTCGGATTCAAATCCGATTTCTGGTAGAATCTTCTCGATTTGGGCTTCTAAGCCGTAGCCATTTAAGCCTTCAAATTGTCTTTGTAGGCGATCCATTTTGTGGATCAATTCGTCGAGATTTTCTGGGGTGGAGTTTTCCAAGTCTCGATGGACTTCCATCAGGGATTCGTGAACTTCGTTGGCTTCACTGAAAGCGCGCCAAAATTCTTCTTTGACGGTGCGGGTGGGATCGATTTCAAATTCTTGGGAAAGGTAGGCGATGTGGAGGCTGGCGGGGCGAATGACTTCGCCTGCGGTGGGTTCAATTTCGCCGGCGATGATTTTGAGTTGGGTGGATTTGCCGGCACCGTTGACGCCTACTAAGCCGATGCGATCGCCTGGTTTGACTTCCCAGGTGACATCTTTGAGTACGACGCCTGTGGGATAAATTTTACTGATGTGTTCGAGTCGCAGCATTGTTGTGGGGGCTGGGGAAGGGGATGTAAGCGCGGGGAATGGGATGCCGGCGCTGAGGTCGTGTTAATCTTAACAAATTTTAAAGATTTTTAGCGTATTGCTAGATTTTGATTTGGTGGGAGTTACGGGAAGAAACCGGGTTTCTACGAAAAATCACTGATTCTCAACTAAAAATCTACGAAGAAACCCGGTTTCTGGCCTCGACGTGGGTTCAGGACTATTTGGGTGTGGTGGGCTTGACTACAAACCCGCTAGTCTTAATGAATGGGATGAGAGGTAAAATAATGACCATTGAACAAGCTGTATTAGAAAATTTACGGGAATTACAGCCACAGGAACAGCAAGAAGTCTTAAACTTCGTCCAGTTTCTCAGGCAAAAGTCTACTCAGAAACTACCTCGGCGTAGTTTGTACGGGTTGTGGAGCGATTTGAGTATTGAAATTACAGCGGCCGATATTGCCGAAGTCCGTGAAGAAATGTGGGGTGATTTTCCGAAGGAATGTCCTTTATGAGCGCAGTTGTAATAGATACCCATGCAATTGTTTGGTATTTTTTGAAGTCTGGGAATTTATTCCTTAAATTAGATTGCTAATTAATAATTCCATTCACCCATCTTTAGTCGGGTTTCCCAGTCTATCGGCAACCTTTACAGTACCTGTTTCAAACGTGTTATGATAACTATCTACAGTCCCAGTCCCAGCCAATCTCGTAAAGATTGTTCTAGGCGATCGACATCGGAAGTAGTTAACTGACCAATAAGTTTAACGACTAAATTTTGATGAACCGTATATACACCTCGTTTCACCGCCGTCTCAACATTCAGTCCAGCTACAGACCAATCAGTGAGAATGAACTCGCCGGATAGCAGAGATGTCGTTTTGCTAGTTAATGGAACAATCATGATATCTTCAGATGTGTACGGTGAACTGACTACAACCGCAGGTCTTACTTTAGAGCTGGATAAGTCGGAGAAAGGGTATCGTACTAGAATAATGTCATTTTTGGAGTAGCTGGGCATAAATATCATCCTCGGTATTATCCCAAATTGCATCTAGTGATACTCGGCTTGTCTGAAGCCAGAATTCAGACTCATCATCAGGTAGGAATGTTACCAGAATCCTTGCACCTTCAGGAATTTCTGTTTGTTCCAACAATTCAATTTTGCCTTGGCGAACGATCGCCCAAAGTGTCTTTAGCATAATAGGGTGACTCCTGAATCGTTCGGGTCGTATCTCAGTATATCCGATTGGTGGAGGACTTGCGGAATAATTACTAACATTTCGCTGGCGCGGTTGTTTTAAATCCTAAAACACAAAATATCATACAATGGATAGCTTAAATAATTATCGCAAACTTGTTAAGCAGCTCCTTACTGAATACGCTGAGATTCCCGTTTTTGACAGCGGGACGCAAAACGAAACAATTTTTGATGTGGAAAATGACCGCTATATGTTAATAAATATAGGTTGGTTGAATCAGCAGCGCATTCACCATTGCGTGATTCATATTGATATTATTGACGGTCAGGTGTGGATTCAAGCAAATAATACCGATCGCCTGATTGCTGAGGAGTTAGTTGCAGCGGGAATTCCGGCTAAATCAATTGTTTTGGGACTTCAACCGCCTGATGTTAGACCTCATACTGCTTAGGTCGTTCCTTGTAGTGAGCAGCAGCGAGAATCCTTGAAAGTATGATGGAGTGGAAGGGATTTGACTTGGAGGGCGATCGCACTTCAAGAATTTTCAAAGCAGGCGATGGGAGAAGGTTGTAGAAAAGTGAGGGTGAGAAGGTGCGATCGTATTTGGAGGAGTCGAAAAAAAGTGATAAAATAGAGTAGAGCAGTAGACAAAATCCATGCCAAGGAAAATTAGAGAGTTGAAAGGTCAGATTGCGCGTGAAGGTTTTGTTTATCTACCCAAGCGCGGCAAAGGTAGCCATGAACGTTGGCGACATCCAATGCTTAGGAAAACATTGACAATTCCCGGCAAAGATGGAGATGATGTGGCACTCTATCTAGAAAAGCAGTTAGCACAATTATTAACTGAACTGAATGAGTTAAGGGAGGGCGAGGATTCATGAGTCAATATAGTATGATTGTTCAATGGTCGGAGGTCGATCGGCTTTTCCTGGTCACGATTCCAGAGTTTGGCGATCGCGTGATTATGCCCTGCACTCACGGTCAAACTCGCTCAGAAGCAATTAATAAGGGCGAAGAAGTGATCGAAATGTATTTGGAAGCTTGGGAAGCAGAAGGTGAATCTATCCCTGAACCTCGCACACTTCAAATTGCTTGATTGGTCTTCTAAAACTCTGTTTATTTGGTATGCGATTGCATTCAAATTTTCATCGTTAGGACTTACGCATACATACCAAATAAACCGGGTTTTTCACCACTGTTAAAGGCTCAAATGAAGTATTTTCGTAAAAAAGCCTGGTTTCTGCGTAAGTCCTAATCGTCACATTAAGCAGCCTGAGCATTCACGATTGAGTCACTCTCCAAAACATCCGGTGCTGTCAAAATGTTTTGAAGTTGCTGCACAACTTGAGTTTCACTTTGGTATAACATAACTACGTGATCTCTTGCTCTTGTTATTGCTGTATAAAGTCCTGCTTTTTCTTGAAAATTTTTATCGGGATCTGATAATTCTTCCACTTGGTCAACGCCAGCAATAATAACGGCATCAAACTCAACTCCTTTCAGCGCATTCCAAGAATCGACTATTACCAAAGGTCGGTTTACAAGGTTATTACCTCGGTCTGGAGAACCCATTGGAGCGTGATGGGGAACACCCAATTCTCCCAGGCATCTACTAATTTCTGATTTAAAGAATCTTGACTCTTGTGGATGCAATAAAACTCCGATTGAAGATACTGGATGACTGCTCAATGCCAGTTTAACCTGTTTAGCTATATTATCTGGAGACATATCACTTTTTACAAGCATTGGCTTAATAGATGAACTGCGAGAAGACTTTTTGAGTGGTTCGACAATACTACCGATATTAGAACCTGAACGTTTACTTGTCTTCATATTAGCACTAGCTAAATAAGGACATATAAACTGCCAAGCTAATTCTATAATTTCTGGTGCGTTTCTATAGTTTATATCAAATATTTGCGAACGACGTGGAGGAATATCAAATCCAAGACTCTTCCAAGTCCACTCTCGCTTTCTTCGATGTGGCTGACCGTAAACTGACTGAGTGTTATCATAGACAAAAAAGATAGAGTTTGTGTCGGGATCTACAGCAGATAACATCGCCATAAACCATTCATCATAAAAATCTTGAGCTTCATCAATTAGAATTGCTTTATAACGCTTTTTGGGATTGGCATTATAATATGTTTTAACTAGATCAATAATTTGCTGCCGCTTTTCAGGAATTTCATCCCAATTGTAATCGTATCCTATACGATAAGCCCAACTATGAAAAGTTCGACTCTCTACGTTTAAACTCAAGCCTTTTTCTGCTATTATTGAATTAATCCATACATTCATAAAGCGATTGTAACACAATACCAAAATATCATTATAACCCTCATCGATTAGTTTTTCAATACGATTTCGCAACACTAATGACTTGCCAGAACCTGCAACGCCTCTAACTAAAGCATGACCTTCAAGCTTGGTGTTTCTAGCTTTAGTCTGTGGTTCGTCTAAATCTTGGCTATTTAAACGCTGGTTCAAAGATTGCTCGAAGTTAATCCACTGTTCCACGATGGTTCTCCTGATATTCTTTTTGTTGAGTGCTCTTGATTCAAATCAGCTTACCAACACGACCCGATCTTTGTCAGTGATAAAAAGTGATAAAAAGTGATAAAAAGTAAGAACTTTCCCCAAATTCCCCAAAAATCTCCTCTCAGGTAGATGCCCGTAGAGTTAAACTCTTCTAAATATCCCCTCTCAAAACCCAACTTCCTTGGCCTACGACAACACCTGCAAATACCTAGCCGAAAAATTCCCCGCCGCCTTCGTCCACTGGCTACTACCAATCGACGAACCCACCAGCGTTCAGGTACTCAAAACCGAACTAATCCAAGAACCCATTCGAGCCGATTCTCTCGTCTTTCTGCAAACGGATAACCAAATCCTACATCTGGAATTTGAAACCAGACCCTACTCCGACCCGCCGATCGCCTTCAGAATGCTAGACTACTATGTCAGGCTCAAACGGCAATACTCCTGTTCCATCAATCAAGTAGTAATCTTTTTGCAGCAAACAGCCTCTGAACAAGTTTTTGTATCCGAGTACACAGACGCGAACACCCGACACGGCTATCGAGTTATCCGCCTCTGGGAACAAGACCCCGCTTTACTGCTCTCCGTCCCCGGCTTACTCCCGCTGGCGACACTATCCCAAACCAACTCGCCGCGAACTTTGTTAGAGCAAATAGCTACTCAGATTGCTACAATAGAAGAACCTACTCAACAAGCAGATTTACTCGCTTGTACCCAAGTGCTCGCAGGTTTGAGATTTGAAAAAGACTTAATCAGACAACTATTTAGGAAGGAAACTATGCGCGGTTCTGTGATTTACCAAGAAATTCGCGAAGATGGCCTCCTTGAAGGTCTCAAAGAAGGCCGAAAAAATGAGGCGCTGTCGTTCCTCCGTCGCCAGTTGACTCGACGGATCGGTCCGATCGCACCTGAAACAACCGAGCAAATTCAGACCTTATCCGTAGAAGAATTAGAGGATTTAGGAGAGGCGCTGCTGGATTTTTCAGAAGCCTCAGATTTAACCAATTGGTTGAATAGACATCTCCAATAATTATTGTGGAACAGGCATCCTGCCTGTTCTTGACAGACTTTTTTGGAAATGTCTAATGAACGCCAGCCTTAATTGCTCAAACATAGTCTGCTATGTTCAAAACTTCACCAGATATATACTTTAAGGACTCTTAACCCATGACCGTTGATGAAGCAATCGCGATCGCAGAAACTCTCCTCGATGGCGAAGGCTTAAACGACGTGCAAGAACTCATCTTCAGACAATGCTGGGAAGGCAGACATTCCTATGAGGAAATTTCTCAACTCTCTCAATATAATGATGAATACATCAAAGCGCTGGCGGCTAAACTCTGGAAACAACTCTCAGAAGCTTTTGATGAAAAAGTAAAAAAAAATAATTTACGCTCTGTTTTTAAGCGATACTTGCGACGACATCAAGTGACTTTACATCGAACTCAAGTAATTGGAGTTAATCTCAGCGGTGCTAACTTAAGCGGAGCCAGAATATCATTCGCCAACTTAAGTGAGTCTGATTCATCAACTGATTTACAGGGTGCAATTATATCTGATTATAATACAGTATCAGATGGAATTATTAAGCCTGAAAACGCGCATAACCAGGGAATATTGTCAAGCACAAAAGAACGGATTTATCACTGGAACGATCTGCGCTTTCACAGCCAAGAGCAAGTGAAAATTGCCGAAGCGCTCGATCGCACAAACACCCTATTCTTCCCCAACTCCAAAGCCCGCCTCACCACACCCGCAGGTAGACAAAACCAAGAACCAGATTTCCTCATTTTCCACCAAGGGAAATGGGGTATTCTGGAAATATGGCATCCCGATACAGAAAAAGATGAAACGCGCGATCGCGACTTTGCATCTCACGGTATCAGCATCATCCACTATTGCGACGCAGAAAGATGCTGCGAAGATGCAGATCGCATTGTCCAAGAATTTTTGGACATATTAAGTCACGGATAAGTTCTTTGGAGTTTCTGGCCTATAAATACCGAGTTAATTGAACTCGATAACGTTCCTTCTTTGTGACAGCAACTTCCCCAATTTCCAATCTTCCCTTGCCGCTAACAGCAATTAAATCTCCCGACTTGACATTATAACTAGCTTGACTGATGTCTTTCCAATTAACTCGCACATCACCACCATCAATTAAATCCACCATTTTGCTGCGAGACATGGCGAATCCAGCAGAAGCTACAGCATCCAATCTCATTGATGCTTCAACTGTCACCATTTCTTTCTTTTTTGGTTCCCTAATTTTGAGATCTGTCAACTCAATCCGCCGAGTTTTCACTGTAACCGATCGCACTTGCTGCAAACTCATCTCCAAATACTCTACCATCTCAGGCATCACGATCGCCTGCGCCCCACGTTCGCCCAATACAATCACATCACCCGTTTTCTCCCGGACAATTCCCGTGCCCAACATCGCCCCCAAAAAGTCGCGGTGAGAAGCTGTATCGAACAGGAAATTGCCAGCGATTTCGATCGCAGCCATGTCAACG
>JAYTZD010000440.1:0-5814 GCA_043742065.1 Oscillatoriales bacterium | reverse complement strand
TCACAATCGAACATTTCTTTGATGACGATCACCCCGATGATTGGTGGATGTTAATTCGGCAAGTTTTAGAAACTCAGCAAACACTGAATTTTGACTACAGCTTCATTGTTGGCGATCGCGAACTTTGGTTTTCCGCCTGTATTTCTGTGTTTTCCAAAGATGCCGTTATTTGGGTGGCACGCAATATTAGCGATCGCAAACTAGCCGAATCAGTCTTATCCAAAAGTAATCAAGAACTAGCTAACACCATTCAAGAACTCAAACGTACCCAACAAGAACTGGTTCAATCCGAAAAAATGGCAGCCCTCGGACAACTAATTGCCGGAGTTGCTCATGAAATCAATTCTCCTCTGGGGGCGATTCGCTCTTCCGTGCAGAACATCGCCGACTTCTGGGCCGAAAATCTCATTATGTTGCCAGAATTTTTCCAGCAACTTTCTCCAAAACGGCTGGAGGATTTCTTTGCCCTCCTCCACAAATCTAGCCAAGAACAAGACACATTATCTAGCAAAGAAAAACGTCAATTAAAAAAAGCAGTACAGCACGAATTAGAAATCAAGGGAATTGACAATGCTGACAGCATTGCCTGTACTTTATTGGACATTGGAGTTGGCAGTGACATAGCACCTTTTTTAAGTTTATTTAAAGACGCAGAAAATCACAAAATCTTACAAACAGCTTATCAATTTGCTACGGCACAAAAAAGCACTAAAAATATCAGTGTTGCGATAGACCGGGCTGCTAAAATTGTCTTTGCTTTAAAATGCTACGCTCGCTACGACCAATCGGACACTAAAGTAATCAGTAATATCACTGATGGCATAGAAACTGTATTAACCCTTTACCATTATCAAATCAAACACGGTGTAGAAGTAATTAGAAACTATGCTACACATCTACCTTCTATGCTATGCTATCCTGATGAACTAAACCAAGTCTGGACAAATTTGCTTCACAATGCTTTACAAGCGATGGAGAACAAAGGAGTTTTACAAATCGATGTCAATCACCAAGAAAATGCAATCTCAGTCAGCATTACCGATAGCGGCAAAGGTATTCCTCCAGAAATTCTGCCGAGAATCTTCGAGCCGTTTTTCACCACCAAACCCCCAGGGGAAGGCAGCGGTTTAGGATTGGATATAGTTCAGAAGATTATTGATAAACATCAAGGTCAACTACAAGTAGAGAGCATACCTGGTAAAACTACATTTACTGTATTATTGCCTATGAAAACCACCGACGGTAATTAAGAATAAAAACCTTTGCTTACCATCCCGCAATTTATAATAAAATCATAGGAGTAAAAGTTTATGCCCAAGCCAGTAATCTTGTGTGTTGATGATGAAATGGTTATTTTAAACAGTTTAAAAATTCAACTAAAAAAAGAATTTGGTGATAATTACCTCTATGAAATAGCAGAAAATGCCGATGAAGCTATGGAAATTATCGATGAAATTGCAGAGGAAGCCGGCAATATTTTGGTAATCGTATCTGACTGGTTAATGCCTGGTATTAAAGGAGATGAATTTCTGATCAACGTGCACAAAAAATATCCCAAAATCGTGAAAATTATCCTGACTGGACAAGCCGATGAATCAGCCATAGAAAGAGTAAAACAGCAAGCAAATCTGCACTACTGTTTGCACAAGCCTTGGGACAACAAAGAATTAGTAGAAATTATAAAATCTGGTTTAGCAAAAATATGAATAACAAACCTGTAATTATTTGTGTCGATGATGAACCGATCATCCTCGAAAGTTTAAAGATCGAGTTAAAAAAAGCTCTCGGAGAAGAACATTTATTAGAAACTGCTGAAGGTGGCGAGGATGCTTTGGAATTGGTGGAAGAATTGCTGGCAGAAGGCAGAGAAATTGTAGCCGTGATTTCCGACTATTTGATGCCTAATATCAAAGGGGATGAGTTGCTCAAACAAATCCACCGCATTTCACCGAAAACGATCAAAATCATGCTGACAGGGCAGGCAGACCTCGAAGCAGTAGCAAACAGCATTAAACACGCTAAATTGTACCGTTACATAGCAAAACCTTGGCAGTCAGAAGACTTGAAATTGACGATAAAAGAAGCGATCCACAGCTACTCTATGGAAAAGCAATTAGCAGAACAGAATGATCAGTTACAAAGATTAAATCAACAATTAGAAAATTTAGTAGAAGAACGGACTGCACAATTAAGTATATCTGAAGAAAAGTTCGCTAAAGCTTTTCGTTCTTCTCCTAATCCAATTACTATTACCAGACTCAAAGACGGCATCCACCTAGAAATAAATGAGGCATTTTGCCAAACTATAGGTTATTCAGCCACCGAAATAATTGGCAGCACTGCTCTTGATTTGAATATTTGGGTAAGTAAAGAAGCCCGTAGCAAACTATTCTTAATGTTAAATAAAAAAGAAATTGTTCGTAACTATGAATTTAAGTTTCGTACGAAATCTGGTGAGTTTAAAACGGGGCTGCTGTCAGCAGAAATTATTGAAATTCATGGCGAAACTTGTGTGATTTCTGTTAGTCAGGATATTAGCGATCGCAAATTAGCAGAAGAAAAACTTCTCGCTTTAGCCACTTCTCTCGCTGCAGCCCAAAGACTGGCCCACGTCGGCAATTGGGAATGGGATTTATCCACTAACACAACTATTTGGTCAGAAGAATTATCCCAGATTTTTGGTTTGGATTCAACCCAGTCACCACCAACACTAGCTGAGTTTCGTCAATACATTCATCCCGACGATCTAGAAAAGTGGCAAACAATGATGAATGCTGCTATTGTCACCGGGCAATCTTACACATTGGAATATCGAATTTTGCGGCCAGAATCAACAATTGCTGCTGATAATTGTCCCTCTGAAATTAATGAAGGTAGCTTCATTCGATACATCGAAGCCAGAGGAGAACCGGTGGTAAATGAGCAGGGGCAAGTGACAAAGATATTCACAACATTGATGGATATTACTCTGCGTAAGTTGGCAGAAATAGCGCTGGTTGAAAGTGAAGAAAAATATCGCCACTTAGTGGAAACTTCTCAAGATATCATTTGGTCTTGCGATGCCGAAGGACGCATTACATTCGTCAATCAAGCGGTAAAACAGATTTATGGCTATGAACCGGAAGAAATGCTTGGATGTTCTTTCAGTGACTTTTTGGCAACTACAGAAAGAGATGGTGATTGGAAAATTCAGCAGCATTTTCTGACAGATAATTCTGTATTTCAGTACGAAAGTATAGTATTAGGGAAAGATGGCAGGCTAATTGATGTAAACACGAAGGCGATCGCACATTTAGACTCTAGGGGAAATGTGATTGGTACTACAGGTACTGCTAGCGATATTACGGAGCGAAAACAAGCAGAAATATCTTTACGCTTAGCAAAAGAAGAAGCTGATAGAGCTAATAAAGCTAAAAGCGAGTTTCTCTCAAATATGAGCCATGAATTGCGTACTCCTCTCAATGCAATTCTTGGTTTTAGTCAATTGCTTTCTCGCGACGCAGGCTTGGGTTCTGACCAACAGCAATACCTAGGTATTATTATCCGCAGTGCAGATCATTTGCTGATTTTAATTAATAATATTCTGCAAATGTCTAAAATTGAGGTGGGGCTGGTGACAGTCAATAAAAGCATTTTTGATTTGCAAAGATTGCTGGAAGATACAGAAGAAATGCTGAAGATGCAAGCAGAAAAGAAAGGATTACAGTTGATTTTTGATTGCGCTCCAAACTTGCCTAAGTATGTAGAAACAGATGAGAGTAAATTACGTCAGGTTTTGATTAATATTATTGGAAATGCGATCAAGTTTACCTCTGAGGGTGGGGTTACTTTAAGAATTAAAAATGAGGGATTGAATAGGGAGAAGACAACAAGTCTATCATTGTACTGTCTGCTATTTGAAGTGGAGGATACTGGAGCGGGAATTATTCCAGAAGAGATGGACAGTTTATTTAAGCCTTTTGTTCAGACGGAAAGCGGACGAAAAGCACAAGAAGGAACTGGTTTGGGTTTGCCGATTAGCAAACAGTTTGTGCATTTGATGGGAGGAGAAATGAATGTTGTGAGCACGGTTGGTGAGGGTAGTATTTTTAAATTTAATATTAAAGTTTCTGTTCCAAATGATGTGGAAATTCAGGTGACTCAAACAGTTCGCCGTGTAGTTGGTATCGAGGCTGGACAGCCTGAATACCGAATTTTGGCTGTTGACGATCGCCTGGAAAGTCGTTTGTTGCTGGTGAGAATGCTGTCATCGTTGGGTTTTGTGGTTCGTGAGGCGGAAAATGGGGTTCAGGCGATCGATGTTTGGTCGAGTTGGGAACCTCATCTGATTTGGATGGATATGCGGATGCCGGTGATGGACGGTTACGAGGCTACGAAACGGATCAAAGCGCATTTGAAAGGTCAAGCAACGGTGATTATTGCTCTGACGGCAAGTGCTTTTGATGAGGAGCGATCGGTGATTTTGTCAGCAGGTTGCGATGATTTTGTGCCGAAGCCTTTTCGAGAGCAAGTGATTCTGGAAAAGATCGCAAAATATCTGGGAGTCCGCTATGTTTACGATCGGGAACTTTCGGCAACTTCTAAAAGTAGTCAGTTTTCTTCTGGTTTGTTTAGTGGTGAAATTTCTGGAAACATGGGAAGAGGCGATTTACCTTTTATGATCAGTGCTTCGTCGTTTGAAGTGATGCCTGTTGAATGGATTGATGAGTTGTATGAGGCGGCTGAGGAAGTGGACAATGATTGGATTTTCCGGCTGATTTTGGCGATTCCTGCTGTTCATGCTGATTTCGGCAGTGCGATCGCAGAATTGGCGAATAACTTTCGGTGCGATCGCATTATCGATCTAATTGAAGAATTCAGGAATTATTAGAAGAAGGAAGAAGGCCCTTCGACTACGCTCAGGGAACGCTTCAGGAAGAAGGAAGAAAGCTCAACGACTGCGTTTATCCTGAACCCAACGACTGCGTTTATCCTGAGCCCTTCGACTACGCTCAGGGTACAAAAAAGGGAGAGGGATTACTTATTGTGTTATGATATTAAGTTGACAAGTTTTTTTTTCAGTAATAACAAAAGTTAACAATCAATGAATAAGAATAATACAGAAGAAAATAGAGGCAACATATTAATTGTTGACGACACTCCAGAAAATTTGCAAGTTTTATCAGCGACACTTTGCGATCGTGGGTATAAAGTTCGGGGTGTAATTAACGGCAAAATGGCAATCAGAGCGGCAATATCTGGTTCTCCGGATCTAATTTTACTCGATATCAAAATGCCGGAAATGAACGGTTATGAAGTCTGCACTAAACTGAAAGCCCAACCGCAAACATCAGAAATTCCAGTCATTTTTATTAGTGCTTTAGATGAAGTTTTAGATAAAGTAAAAGCATTTGAAATTGGTGGGGTAGATTATATTACAAAACCATTTCAAGTTGAGGAAGTTTTAGCAAGAGTCGAACACCAACTGACAATCAAAAGACTGCAAAAAGAACTGATAGCTCGTAATATTGAACTCCAAAAAGAAATAATAGAACGAAAAAAAGCTGAAGAAATTGCTGCCGCTGCTTCCAAGGCAAAAAGTCAATTTGTTGCGAATATGAGCCACGAATTACGCACTCCCCTGAACGCGATCTTGGGTTTTACTCAAGTGATGAGTCGCGACTCTTCACTCAGCCATGAGAATATAGAAAACCTCAGAATTATCAACCGTAGTGGTCAACATTTGCTGGAATTAATTAATGATGTTTTAGATTTGTCGAAAATAGAAGCAGGGATAGTTGCCTTAGATGAAAGTAGCTTTGATTTGTATCAACT
>JAYTZD010000439.1:0-1343 GCA_043742065.1 Oscillatoriales bacterium | reverse complement strand
ACGTGATGATAACCGGGATATGGAACGGGCGATGAAGCAGTTTTAATGATCGAATCCTGGTCGCAATTGGCATAGTGTTTTTATGAATGATCGAGAAGTAGCAACTACATTTGAAACTCCCGAAGAATTGCCATTTCTTCAGGCTATATGTTGGCAAGTTGCTAATATCAAACATCTGACTTTCAAGGAAATGCTATGTCGCTACGAATCAGGCTGGGATTACTGGGGAGTTTTGGGAAAGCCTAGCGCTGAGGAACTGGCTTTTATGCAACAAATTAGTCAACACTATCAATCTTGGCTGGTAGCGGAACTAGGAAGCATTTGCCAGCCTCAAAAAACAGAAAAATGGGTAAGTTTGCCAGGAATGTTTAAACGCGAAATCCATCAAAAGATACTAACTATACTCAGCCACTTGAATGTTGAGTTTTTAGAGGAATGTCACGCTTATTTTGGTGGCGGAACTTTGGTGAGTATGCAGCATGGAGAATATCGGTTGAGCCAGGATATTGACTTTATGTGTCCGATGGATGGTGGCTACAATCTCCTGCGCCGAAAAGTGGCAGAAGGAGGCTATGATGTGATTTTTGCTAGTCGTGATTCTCTACTGGATAGTTTCGGTTCACACATCATTCTCCCCAACGATATTCAATCAAACCAATATGGGATCAGATTTCCAGTGATTGTTGGGGGAACTACGATTAAATTCGAGATGGTTTGTGAAGGGCGAATCCAGTTTGGCGAACCAAATTATCCAAATTGGTCGCCGGTTCCTTGCTTGAATCAGATTGATATTATAGCAGAAAAGCTGTTGGCAAATGCAGATCGATGGCCAAGCGATCGGGTGAATTCTAGAGATTTAATCGACTTGGCAATTCAAAGGTTAGCAACTCCAATTCCTCAAAAGGCGATAGACAAAGCTGAAGCAGCTTATCAAGTTATGGAACCGCTGATTCGAGCAATTCAGTATTTTCAAGACCGTCCAGATTATCGAGAAAAATGCTATGATATTCTAAGTGTCGCAGAGCCAAATCAAGTTATTAATGGTATTGATTTATTAGCTCAGGATTTAGGCAGGGAAATCACAGTCAGGACATTTATGGAATCGAGGTAAGTCAACTAGCAATTTGGCATATGTCAATTTTGGCAGGGCGAAGATATAGAGGAGACGGCAGTGCCGTGTCCCTACAATGTTATTTTGGGTAGGGAAACGGCACTGCCGTGTCCTAATTTCGGCTAATGATTCTGATGCAACCGGAAACGATATAAGCTATTATCCGGATAGATGGTGAGAGCCGATGAAGTATTGATTTATGGTTAAATACATATACGTGGTGCAAACATTA
>JAYTZD010000438.1:0-2953 GCA_043742065.1 Oscillatoriales bacterium | reverse complement strand
AGAGCAGACTGATATAAAACAAGTTAGATACAGAAATCAGCAGCTACCGAAAAATTATTGGATCTCTGAGTCAGGTGCAGCAATGTTCTTGATTTAAGTCCTGTCTAAGATCTAAGAATCCTCATGCGTTCACGCGCCCGGAGTGTCAAATTGGGTCTCAAAAAAAATATTACTGCTCAGGGGAGCTGACTCTCAGGTTCGTTATGCCACAAACCCGCCCTAGTCTCCAAAATTTTATCGAACCAGTGCCACTGTGCCGATCGACAGCTCAGCTCAAAACACTGCGGTCAATTTTCAGTCAGGGTAAGTGCGATCGCATCGCAGTAGTCAACGAACAGCTACAACCCCTGGGATTAATTTATCTCCGCAGCCTCATGCCGCTGGCAAACCGAGATCGCAAATGGCAACAACTTCTGTCAGAAAACCCGATCGCGATCGCCCCCCTGAGAACAGTATCAGGAGATTTGAGCGTGACCGAATTTTGGCAATATCTGCAAACAGCAGAACTTAACCCCCCAGAAGAGCAGAGCCAAAGCGAGGGCAAATATCTCGATCGCCCGATCGCCCTCACCAATTCCGAAGGCCATTTTTTGGGACTTCTCAACAGCCTGAGCCTACTGCAATTCTTCGCCCAAAATAGCAGCTCCATCAAACACTCCACAGCCTCAGAATACAGCCTAAAAGCTCAACAAACAGCAGTCAGAGAGCATGAACACCTCCCAGTACAGTCCGCCATCGCCAGCGCCCTAGACGCTCAATTACGCTGCTTAGAAGCAGGACTAAAACCCTCAGAAAACCTCAATTCCCTGGTTCAACTCCTAGAAAAACTGCCCCTACCCCTGAGATTGCAAACCACCACCGGACAAATAGTCAATCAAAACGCAGCATGGCGGACTTTACTGGGAGCCGGCCCAGAACCAGTCCCAGAACCAGCAGTCAATTCTCATCGGTCATCTGCCCACAAACCAGGCAGAGAGCCAACCGAATACAACAGCGCGCCAACTTTAGCCGTCACCCCAGAATTCAGAACCCTAGTAGGAGTAGGGCGATCAGACGATCGCGATGACCGCGCAGCCACCAGTTGTCCCCTACCCCTGTACACCGCCGCCTCCCCATCCACCTTAACCAGCCCAGCCTGGTGTCCGATCGCAGGCAAACCAGACACCTACACTTGCGACTGTCCCCTTCAAAAAGGTCAAGAACGCACCTGGCAATTTGTCAAACAGCCGCTCTCAGAAAACCTCATTTTAGTCATGGGACAAGATGTCACCGAAGAACATTTAGTCGCCAAAGAACTAGCAGCTAAAAATGCCGACCTCATCCACCTCAATCGACTCAAAGACGAATTTTTATCCTGTATCAGCCACGAACTAAAAACCCCCCTCACCGCCGTCCTCGGTCTGTCCAGCCTCCTCAAAGATCAATTGATTGGAGAACTCAACGATCGCCAAACTCGCTATGCCAAACTAATTCATAAAAGCGGCAGGCATTTAATGACCATAGTTAACGACATTTTAGACTTGACCCGGATGGAAACCGGGCAGCTAGAACTAATTCCCGAAACAGTCGAAATTACCGCAGCCTGCAATAGAGCCTTTGAGCAAGCAAAACAACTCCAACAGCAAGAAGAAAAAAACCCATCAAAATCAGAATTAACTACCACCAACCAAGGAGTCGAATCTGCCGAAACCGAATTTACACTCGAAATTGAACCAGGACTAAGCTATTTAATTGCTGACGAACTACGATTCCGACAAATGCTCGTAAACCTCCTGTCCAACGCCCTCAAATTCACAGAAACTGGTGGCAAAATTGGCTTGAAAGTCAATATGTGGGAAGGCTGGATTGCATTCACAGTTTGGGACACAGGCATCGGCATCCCCGCAGACAAACAACACCTAATCTTTCAAAAATTCCAACAATTAGAAAGCCCCATGACTCGCCGATTTCAAGGAACCGGACTGGGACTTGTGCTAACTCAACGTTTAGCTAGGCTCCACGGTGGAGACGTTTCGTTTATTTCCTCAGAAGGTCAAGGTTCTCAATTTACCTTGCTCCTGCCGCCAAATCCTCCAGGAAACAGCGGGGAAGAATCAGCAGAATCTACAGGCATAGATCCAGAATTATTCAAGCCAAAATATCAGTATCCGATCGCCAATTCTCGCTCTCGGCTAGTATTAATCGTCGAAGCAGTTCCCAAATATATCGAAAACTTAACCAACGTTCTCACAGGTTTAGGCTATCAAGTAATCATCGCCCGTTCCGGCACCGAAGCACTCGAAAAAGCCCGCAGGTTCAGTCCCGAAGCCATCTTCCTCAACCCGTTGTTGCCACTACTGTCCGGCTGGGACGTGCTGACACTGCTGAAGAGCGATCCAGATACTCGATCGATCCCAGCCATTATCACAGCCACCAGAGGCGAAAAAGAACGAGCCTCGGTCAACCGAGCCGAAGGCTTTTTAAGCTTACCAGTCACAGAACCCGCTTTGAGAATGCTCCTGGGCGATTTAATTGGGCACTCCGATGCCAATGCCCGCAATGTTAGAAGTTCTTTGACTATTTTGTGGCTCAGCCCGCAAAACAGTTCCTCCCAAGGTTCATCTTTATTGCTCAACCCAACCTATTGCCGGGTTTTAGAAGCAGATGACCTCGGCCAGGCAGAACTCGTCGCCCGTATTTGGCGGCCTGATGCGATCGTCTTGGACAGTACAAATCAACTAGAAAACCCGTCAGCTTTTATCCAACAGTTAAGTCAGTCTCGGAATTTAGGTTCTCTTCCTTTAGTGACTTTAGATCCCGTAACTACAAAACTGGCAAATCAAGCCAAGGGACTGTCAGTATTTCCATGTTTGGTTGCCGACAGTTTCAATAAAACTGGAACCGAACACACTCCTCTGGTAGCATCTGCTTTGTGGCAAGTGATTCAAGTAGCTGCTGGCATGAGTTGGAAGCC
>JAYTZD010000437.1:0-5841 GCA_043742065.1 Oscillatoriales bacterium | reverse complement strand
GCAAAGCTATTTCCGCTTGTTTGCGAGCAGTAATATCTACTCCATAACCAACGCATTCCACTGGTAGACCCGCAGCATCTTTGACCAACTTGACCTCATCGTATATCCAGCGATAATTACCGTCTTTGTGCCGTTTACGGTATTCGCAGGAAATAGATTCTTTTTCCAATATTTGAGCGAATGAAGTATCAACAACCTCTCGATCTTCTGGGTGAATGATGCTATGCCAATCAAGGGAACTATCAACAAATTCTCGCGCTTCGTAGCCCATCATTGAAATAATGTTCTCGCTGACAAATGTTACCTCATAATTTCCGCCTAATTTGCAGCTAAAAATAACCGCCGGAGTGGCGGCTAGCAAATATTGCAAGCGTTCGGTAACGGAGCGCAATTTTAGCTCGGCTTGCTTGCGAACGCGAATTTCCATTTCTAAGCAGTTGTTAGTTTCTCTCAACTGTGCGGTGCGCTCTTGGACTTTAATTTCTAAGTCATCATAAGCACACTGCAAAGCTAATTCTGCATCTTCACGCACGGAAATTTCCGACTGCAATTTACTATTTATTGCCTCTAATTCTTGTGGGGTTTTTAAGGATAAAAACTGTGGTAATAATGTTACCATTTGTCCGGCAGTAAAGCAGGAAACAAGGGCAGTTGCTGCTTTCTCAATTCCCGAAAGCCAATAAGCGGGATGCCACAGCGTCCAAATTTCTAATAAGTGACCGGTGCCGCAGAGAATAATAAATGCACCAAATAAAGCAAATATTCCTAAAAAAGGAACGTCGCGCCGCTTGAATATAAAATAGATCAGCATCGCCGGAATTGAAAAGTAGGCGATCGCAATTAAAAAGTCGCCAGTTACGTGCAGCCACACTAAAGGAGTTTGCCATAGATAGCAGTGACCGTGTGGCATATACTGAGTTGGGGAAAAGAGATTTTTGAGTAATTCCCACATAATGTTTGCTTTTGGCAGATAATATTAAGATGTTAATCATGCCTAAGTTAGGCAAAAAAGTGAAAACTACTAAAGATTATAGCATGATTCAGAATGATTTTTTAGATCAATTCCGGTAACACCGGCATAATATAGAGGAGACGGCAGTGCCGTGTCCCTACCCCAAATAACGTTGTAGGGACACGGCACTGCCGTCTCCGAGGGGGATATTGATAGTACCTCATAAACCCGAAAAGTGCTGTAATAACTACTGAGTGATAAAATCACTAGCACTGAGAGTATTCGCAGCAACACCGTTAAGCTTCGCCAACAATTGATTGCTACTGGTGACACTAATCAAAGTTTGATTGTTGCTAGAAGTAATGCTAAGTTGATTGAAGCTCAAACCGGAAATTAATCCAATTAAATCCTCACCTTTGCGGAAATCGGTAATCGTATCAGTACCTACACTTTGATTTAGGAAAAATACATCATTTCCCGAACCGCCCGTCAAAGTGTCATCTCCTATATCGCCACTGAGAAAATCGGAACCAGCACCGCCACTGAGGAAATCGTTACCCTTGCCACCGTAAAGTGTATCGTTACCGATGTCGCCACAGATCACATCGTTTTCATTGCCGCCGAATAGCAAGTCATTGCCTTCACCGCCATCGAGACTGTCGTTTTCTTTACCGCCGTAAAGGGTGTCATTTCCAGCTTTACCAAAAATTAGGTCTGTACCTTCATTTCCAAACACACTATCATTGCCATTTCCAGCATTGATTGTGTCATTTCCTAAGTTACCAAGAATATAGTCATCGCCATCTTCACCGAGTAAGATATCGTCATCTTTGCCTCCAAAAATAGTATCGTTTCCTAACCCGCCAGCAACAGTATCGTTGCCGAAATCTCCTCTTAAAAAGTCGTCGCTATCGCCACCCAAAACAATGTCTTTATCCTTACCACCATAGATGGTATCGTTGCCTGAACCACCTTGAAGAAAATCGGTACCTTCATTGCCAAAAATTGAATCGTTATCGGCACCGCCATCAATGTTGTCATTGCCGCCCATGCCGTAGAGGGTGTCATTCCCAGCCAGCCCGTTAATTGACTCATTTGGAGTGCTACCCATGATGAAATCCACAGTGTCAGCACCGTTAAGGGTTTGTTGAGTGGTGCTAGGAATCATCGTAGCAGAGTTGAATTCCGGGGCGGTGGTGCTCACGAATAAACAATCATCTGTACTAGGAGTTGGAGTTGGAGTTGGAGTTGGTATGGGAGTTGGTGTTGGTGTTGGTGTGGGAGTTGGTGTTGGTGTTGGAGTTGGTATGGGAGTTGGTGTTGGTGTTGGTATGGGAGTTGGTGTTGGTATGGGAGTTGGTGTTGGTACAGGAGTTGGTGTTGGTACAGGAGTTGGTGTTGGGGTGACAGTACCGTTAAATTCGTAAGCGCCACTATCTGCAATTATGCTCCCATTACTATCACCATCAACACGAGTTTGTCCCCTCTCATCAGTAGCAGGTGCACCAGCAGCAATACCTTTATCAATTGCTGGACTTCCTGCTAGCAAAGGCATCACAGAGAAACCATTAATTGTTTGCAAAACATCCAGTTTAGGGTCAGCAATAGTCACACTATCTGTAACATTAAAATCACTGGGGTCATTAGGGTTTTTGGCAGGCCATTGAAAATTGCCACCGCCATCACTAAATTTGCTGTTACCAGCATTTTGTTTGATATTCCAAGAATTGCCACCATTCTTTGCTGTATTGTTAGCAACAATCGTATTTTTGAGAGTAGTTTGCGAACCACCACCCCAAAATGCCCCGCCTTGAAATCCTGCTGAATTCTTAGCAATAGTGCTATTGACAATGCTAATAGATTCAGGAGTATTCAACATCATTGCACCACCCAAACCACTTGTGCCGCTGGAATCTTCTGCTTTATTCCCTGCAAACGTACTGTTGATAATAGTACCAGGGGATTTTTCTCCCACCCACAAAGCACCACCTTGACTCTGGGCCAAATTGTTAGAAAAAGTAGTCTTGCTGATAGTAAAATCGCCGTTGCCAATTCGTAAACCGCCACCAAATGAATCGCCGTTGGAACCTTTAATTACCTGATTGTTGACGATTGTACTGCCTTCAATAATGATTTTGTCCGGGGGATAGACAAACAGAAACATCCCGCCGCCTTGTCCTGCGCCTTTGTTGCCCTCAAAGCGACTGTTCCGAATTGCGATCGTACCACCGACAGGCCCAGGTGTACTATTTGCGCCGGAAGCATTAGCGCCATCGGTGTAAATTGCACCGCCATAACCGCTGGTATTTTGTCCGGTTCCTGCCGTAGAATCGTTATTTAAGAAGGTAGAATTTTCGACGGTTAAGTTGCCTAAAAGGTGGTTAATTGCTCCACCGTTAATACCTTTGTTGTTGGTAAAAGTAGAGCCTTTGACAGTCAGAGAACCTCCACTTTTTGTGGTGATTGCACCGCCGCCTCGTTCGCTGTTAGCCGATCGCCCATCGTTGCCTGTAAAGGTACTATTTGTTACATTAGTGGTACTCTTGAAGCCTGTATAAAGCCCACCAGCGTAACCGGCGACGTTATTATTGACTTGGCAATTTTCTAAATTTAAAGTGCTGTTACCGCCAGTTTGAATGCCACCACCAGCGCTAGTTGCCTCATTATTCGGATCGGTTCCAGAAACTTTACCGTTGGCAACGATTAGGTTTTTTAGAGTAACATTGGTTGAACTTTCTGTGAGGATAACCCGTGAAGCATTGTTGCCACTAATTGTTAGCTTGGCAGCACTAACTGCATCAATTGTCAAGCTTTTATTGATGAGAAGTTGACCGGAAGTCAGAGTAATTGTTTGGCTGGCGAGACTGGAGGCAAAGTTAATGGTATCACCGGCTGCTGCGGAGGCGATCGCACTTCTCAACGAACCAGCCCCGCTATCATTACTATTGGTAACGGTAATCGTGGCTAAAGTCCCTTGATAATCGGCCATTACCTCTGGATTCAAGGCTAAGGGCGCTTCAATATTGCCTTTGGTAAACTCTAGATTCCAGTTACCACCACGGCCTGTTAAATCTGTCGATGCTGCAATATCAGCCCCTGTTAAGTCCGAAAGGCGATCGACAAAATCACTCCCCTCACCCACAGCCACATCACAACCATAAAGCATAATATCAGCTTGGTCGCTCAAGGCATTACGCCACCCTTGCAACTGACCTTGATATTCTGATAAATTATCCGAGTTTAAACTGGTAGAACCTAACTGTAAGCTACCAGAATTACCGTGAGAAAAGATGTGAACTTGGTCTACAGTTTCACCAGCAGAAGCAATTTCTTGTAATTTGGCACTAATTTGCTGAATGCCATTGCCATTTTTATCTAAAATGATTGTCTCTGCGCCGGGAAGCACCCCGTTTGCCAGAGTTTGATAGTCATCTAATTCCGAGTCAATGAAAACAATCGATTTAGGACGAGAATTGTGGAGAACAGATTGTGAATTAATACTGGTAAGATTGGAACTCATTTTGCATACCTATGAGAATGTTTGCTTTCAGGTGGTAGATGCAACAATGAAATCAATTCTGTTTGCAACGTTGGGTGATTGTTGACCGTTAACAGTCAACAGTTAACTGTTAACGGTTCATCAGTTAGATTGTTACTTGAGTAAAATCGCTAGCGGTGAGAGTATTTGGTGCAAAACCGTTCAGCTTCGCCAACAATTGATTACTACCAGTCACACTAATCAAAGTTTGATTGTTGCTGGAAGTAATACTGAGTTGATTGAAACTCAAACCGGAAGTCAACCCAATTAAATCATCGCCCTTACGGAAATCAGTGATTGTATCGCTGCCTGCACTTTGAGTCAGCAAGAATACATCATTTCCGGAACCACCAGTTAAAGTGTCGTCTCCAACATCACCTGAAAGGAAATCGTTGCCAGCATTGCCGAACAGGCTATCGTTGCCTTTACCGCCGTAAAGCGAATCGTTGCCCGTGTAACCTTCGAGCAAATCATTTTCGTTGCCGCCGAATAGCAAATCATTGCCGTCGCCACCACCGAGACTATCGTTGTCTTTACCACCGTAAAGCGTGTCATTTCCAGTTTTACCAAAAAGCAGGTCGGCATCCTCATTTCCAAACACAATATCGTTGCCGTTGCCACCATTAATTGTGTCTTTTCCTAAGTTGCCAGAAATGTAGTCATCGCCGTCTTCGCCCAGCAAAATATCGTCATCTTTGCCACCGAAAATCGTATCGTTACCAACACCGCCAGCAACAGTATCTTTGCCGAAATCTCCCCTCAAAAAGTCGTCGCCATCTCCGCCAACAATAGTGTCATTATCTTTGCCGCCGTAGATGCTATCGTTGCCAGTCCCACCTTGGATGAAATCGGTACCTTCATTGCCGAAAAGCAAGTCGTTATCGGCACCGCCGTCGATGTTGTCGTTGTTACCCATACCGTAGAGGGTATCGTTCCCACCTAGTCCGTTAATTGACTCATTTGGAGCACCACCCATGATGAAATCGGGAACTGCACCGCCGTTGAGGGTTTGTTGGGTGGGATTGGGGGTAATGCTGCCTAGGTTTAGTTCTGGAGCATTTAGGGGCTCGATGATGGCATCATCTATGCCCGGTGTGGGCGCGGGTGTAGGTGTGGGGACTGGTATGGGTGTGGGCGTGGGCGCGGGTGTAGGAGTTGGCGCAGGAGTTGGCGCGGGTGTCGGCGCGGGTGTCGGCGCAGGAGTTGGCGCGGGTGTCGGCGCAGGAGTTGGCGCAGGAGTTGGCGCAGGAGTTGGCGCAGGAGTTGGCGCAGGAGTTGGCGCGGGTGTCGGCGCGGGTGTCGGCGCAGGAGTTGGCGCGGGTGTCGGCGCGGGAGTTGGCGCAGGAGTTGG
>JAYTZD010000436.1:0-5841 GCA_043742065.1 Oscillatoriales bacterium | reverse complement strand
CGAATCGGGATTACAATTTGTCGAAAAATCGGACTGTGCTTCTTGACAATTTTGTCGATCCGTTGGAGTGGGATGATTTTTGTCAACGCGGGCGGGTGACTTCTGAGGAGTTGCTGCGCGGGCGAGGGGATTTTGTCGAAATGTGCGACAAATCGGCTCTGAGTGCTGCAATTCAACTGGAAAACCGGGTGAATCAATTGCAATTGCGCTTGAATCGGCTGTCTCAATCTGAGCAACTTTTAGAGTCGGTTTTGGCTGATGAAATGAGCATCGAAAGTGTGTTAAGTCAAGCTATTTTAGCGGGAATTCGTCATCCGCGTCTGACTCTGGAATCAGTTGGATTTCTGGTGGTTTCTGGGCGTGTTCCTGTCAAGTCGGAGGAGGAAGGATAATATCAATTCCGGTTGCACCGGAATGATGTTAACGGTTGACTGTTGACTGTTCACAATGATTCAGATAAATTTGTAGGGGTAGTGCCCCCCGTGCCTACCCCACGAATTAGGGCAACCACGGGGGGATTGGCCCTACAACAATTACGCGAATGATTTAGGATTACTATATACAACCTCTTAACCCCAACTCACTAGCCATGACAGCAGTTCAAGAACTAGCGCCTTCCCAAGATATACAACAAAATGTTATCTTTCCTCCTGGTGACTTATATAGTGACGAACCTCCTATGGAAACCGAACTTCATCTGCGACAAATGATCCTGCTCCTCCAGTGCTTAGAATGGCTGTGGAAAGACAGAAACGACTTCTACGCTGCTGGTAATCTGACCATTTACTACAGTCCCCGCCAGCTTAAATCTGAATTGTGCCGAGGCCCAGACTTTTTTGTAGTTTTGGACACAGAACGAAAAGCTCGTAAAAGTTGGGCTGTCTGGGAAGAAGATGGCAAATATCCTAATGTAATTGTCGAAATTTTGTCGCCAAATACAGCGTCAATTGATAAAGGTTTCAAGAAACTACTTTATCAAAATACATTTCGCACCCATGATTATTTTTGGTTCAATCCGTATAATTTAGAATTTGCTGGTTTTCATTTGGTGGATGGGGAATACCAACCGCTGGAACCCAATTCGCAAGGACTTTTGTTTAGTCAACAACTCGATTTATGCCTGGGAATATATGAGAAAAAATTGCGTTTGTTCACAACAGAAGGAGAACTTCTCCCTACCCCTGAAGAGGTAGCTCAAAGAGAGACTCAACGTGCTGAACAAGAGACTCAACGTGCTGAACAAGAGACTCAACGTGCCGAACAAGAGACTCAACGTGCTGAACAAGAGACTCAACGTGCCGATCGCCTGGCCGCCAAACTGCGAGAATTAAATATTGACCCGGATACAATTTAGCAAATTTTATTGATGGAGTAAGGAGTATGACCCAAATAAATCCCGATCGCACTACTGGAACAATTGCGATCGATGTTTGCGATAAATCAAACGGGCAGTATAGATGAAAATTCTGATAGTAGAAGATGATAAATTGTTGAGTGCAATACTGGCAAAAGTGTTGGGGGCAAATCATTACGCGATCGATCGGGCAAATAATGGACAAGATGGGCTAGATTTGGCAACCACAGTTGAGTATGACCTGATTTTGCTGGATGTGCAGATTCCAAAACTAGATGGAATTAGTCTATGTCAGAAATTGCGATCGCAAGGCTACTGCAAACCGATCCTTTTAATGACGGGAAATGATTCAGATGCAGATGTGGTGGCCGGCTTCGATGCTGGTGCCGATGATTACATCAGCAAGCCCTTTGCTACGGAAGTTTTACTGGCTCGTATACGCACGTTATTGCGGCGAAGTCAAGCAGTTTCTGGCACAGATTCTGCTAAGAGTCCATCCGCTAATATATTAACTTGGGGAAATCTTTGTTTAGACTTGGATTCTGGTCGAATTATGTTTGGCCAACAAGTTATTCCACTGACAGCCAAAGAATATAATTTACTAGAATTGTTTCTACGAAATCCCGATCGCATTTTTAGTCGCAGTGCTATTTTGGATCGTCTGTGGGGATTTGATGATGCACCCAGCGATCGGGCGATTAACACTCACATAAAAGATCTCCGCAAAAAACTCAAAGCCGGTGGTTTAATTGAAGAAATCATCGAAACAGTTTATGGCATGGGCTATCGACTGAAACCGCACCCTGAATTAGTAGCGTCTAATCCCAACAATTCCGACACTGATAGTACGACAAAAATGCAATCTCCCGTGCGAGATCAATCTGCGATCGAAAAAGTTTTGAAGCGATTTCGTGGAGTTTTCAAAGAACAAGTTGTCGTATTAGAACAGGCAAAGATTGCTTTATTAGCAGGAAATTTAGAAACAGAATTACAGCAATCTGCCAAGAATGAAGCGCATAAATTAGCAGGTTCTTTGGCATCTTTTGGTTATCCAGAAGGCTCGAAATTGGGACGAGCAGCAGAGCATTTGCTGATCAAAGATAGCCCTTTCACTTCAGCAGAAATTACTCAATTTTCGCAAATAGTGACAGCATTACAGGAAGAATTAGCGAAACCACCTGTCACCCCAAAGACTTCACCGGTTCCGCTGATTTCCAACTATCGGGTGCTCGTAGTTGACGATGATGCAGCCTTGACTGAGCGCTTAAGAGCAGAATCGGAAACTTGGGGATTGCGGATGAAAATTGCTCCGAATCTTGCCACAGCCCGATCGCGTCTTGCGCTGTCAATGCCTGATGTGATGTTACTAGATTTAAGCTTTCCAGAGACAGAGGAAGATGGATTGACATTGTTGCGAGAACTCACTGAGCGATCGCCTAATCTGCCTATAATTGTATTTACTGGACGAGACAGTTTAGGCGATCGCTTAGCAGTATCGCGGTTAGGTGCCAAACAATTTCTGCATAAACCCGCCACTACCGAGCAAATTTTTCGAGCAATATCCCGTGTCTTACCTAAAACTAAAGCATTACAAGCCAAAGTGTTAATTGTTGACGATGATTCGGCGGTTTTAGCACATTTATCAGCTTTGCTAACACCTTGGGGATTGGAGGTAATAACTTTAACTGAACCAGAACGATTTTGGGAGATGTTGTTGGTAACGGAGCCGGATTTAGTAATTTTGGATCGGTCGATGCCACAGGTTAGTGGGCTAGAGTTGTGTCAGGTGGTGCGACAGGATGTTCAGTGGGGAGATTTGCCGATTTTAGTTGTAACTGCCCACACCGATGCAGAGTCGCTTCAGCAAGCCTTTACTGCGGGAGCTGATGATTTCATCACTAAGCCCGTTTTGGGCCCAGAGCTTGTGACACGGGTGCTCAGCCGGATCGATCGCACTCATCCTTTTCTGAAGCCTGGGAATAGTTAACATAAAAACAATAATAATTCTCAGCTAATGTAAAAATAAAACAGTTGATTTTTAACCACAGCAAATTATAAATAGAAGGTAGTAACATGGAAGATGGCAACAAAACTAAAGACCAACTGATTGCTGAATTAGAATTTTTGCGGGGGGAAGTTGCTACTTTCAAGCAAACGGGGCGATCGCATCCCGATACTCACCTACAACAGACAACACCCGAAAATGATCTTACCGATCGCAAACAAGCAGAAGCAGCCTTAGTACAGAAATCCAGACAAGAAAAGTTACTCTGGAGTATTACTCAAACGATTCGTCAATCTTTAGATCTTCAGGTAATTCTGAATACTGCTGTTACTGAAGTCAGGCAGACATTACAAACCGATCGCGCTACTGTTTATCGCTTTAATCTTGATTGGAGTGGCGATTTTGTGGTGGAGTCAGTTGGTGAAGATTGGGTAAAATTGATCGGATGCAATATTCAAAAAGCTTGTGAAGATGTCTATCTCCAAGAAACTCAAGGAGGTCGTTTTCGCAATCATGAAATTTTTGCGATCGCCGATATTAACGCGGCGGGACTTCATTCATGTCATATCCAACTATTGGAACAGTTTCAAGCCAAAGCATACATGGCAGTCCCGATATTTTCGGGAGAATTTCTCTGGGGATTGTTAGTCATCTACCAAAATATTGCGCCTCGCAATTGGCAATCTTGGGAAGTAGAATTGCTAGAACAGATTGCCAGCCAATTGGCGATCGCAATTCAGCAATCGGAACTCTATGAACAACTTCAGATCGAACTGCAAGAGCGCAAGCTTGCCGAAGCCACAATCCGAGAAGCCGAACGGCGCTGGCGATCGCTATTGGATAATGTGCAGTTAATTGTTGTCGGACTCGATCGATCTGGAAATGTCAATTATGTTAATTCTTTCTTCTTAAAACTCACAGGATATACTAACCCAGAAGTTTTCGGCAAAAATTGGTTTGAAAACTTCTTACCTCATACTAATCAATCATTAATTCCAAGGGTTTTATCGGAAGTATTGATCCAAAATGAGCATCCGTATTATCGAAATTCGATCCTGACTAAATCCGGTGAGGAGAAATTCATTGCTTGGAACAATACAACCCTACAAGATTCCCATGAAAATATCATTGGCAATATCAGCATTGGTGAAGATATTACTGAGCGCAAAAAAGTTGATGAGATTAAAGATGAATTTATTGGGATTGTCAGCCATGAACTGCGGACTCCTTTGACAGCAATTCAAATGTCACTGGGACTAATAAAAACTGGAGTTTATGATAAAAAACCCGAAAAAGCCCGACGGATGATCGAAATTGCTTTACTTGATACTAATCGTTTGGTGAACCTGGTTAATGATATTTTAGATTTAGAAAGGCTGGATTCTGAGCGGGTAATTGTGGGCAAAACTGTCTGCAAAGCTGCGGATTTGATGCAGCAAGCGGTAGATGGCATTCAGGCGATCGCGACTCAACACCAAATCTCGTTAGTGATTATCTCGACGGATGCGGAAGTCGAAGCAGCAGCAGATACGATCGTCCAAACCTTGACTAATTTCCTGAGTAATGCGATCAAATTTTCGCCCGCAGATTCTACAATTGTGCTGAGTGTCGAACACCAGACAGACTATTTGCTATTCCAAGTTCGCGATCGGGGGCGTGGCATTCCTGCGAACAAATTAGAACTAATTTTTGGTCGATTTCAGCAAGTCGATGCTTCTGATTCTCGCGAAAAAGGAGGCACTGGTTTAGGATTGGCAATTTGTCAGAGTATTATTGAACGACATGGCGGCAAAATTTGGGCTGAAAGTATTTTAGGTGAAGGGAGCACGTTTTGCTTTACACTACCGTTATCTAGGATTGAATAAGGCTCATATTTATTAAGCACTCAGACATGATAGAGTCCAAGGCAATGCCGTGTCCCTACCAAAATAAAGGCTCATATTTATTAAGCACTCAGGCATGATAGAGGAGACGGCATTGCCGTGTCCCTACCCCAAAATAATTGATCATTAATAGAATGACAGAAAGATTAATTTTAGTTGTTGACGATGAAGAACATCTCCGGGAATTGGTGCAAGCGTGCCTAGAAGATTTAGGAGGATGGGATACCTTGGTTGCAGGATCGGGAGAACAATGTTTGGAAACACTCAAAACTGCACAACCTAATGCTATTTTGCTAGATATATCAATGCCGGGAATGGATGGGATTGCTGTGTACGATCGCATCCAGTCCGATCCGAAAACGCGATCGATTCCAGTGATTCTGTTGACAGCCAAAGTCTTGCCGAGCGATCGGGCTAAATTTGCCCAAATGGGCGTTACTGGCGTGATTTCCAAACCGATCCAACCCGTCACTCTCACAGAAGAAGTCGCAGAGATTTTGGGATGGGATGATTGATATCAAATCCGGTAGTATCGGAATTATTAACCGAAATTAGGACACGGCAGTGCCGTTTCCCTACAATATTATTTTGGGTAGGGA
>JAYTZD010000435.1:0-2963 GCA_043742065.1 Oscillatoriales bacterium | reverse complement strand
CGGCATTGCCGTCTCCTCTATATCATATTAAAATAGTCAACAACAGCTTGAGCGATCGCCTCCGTACCATTTATTGCCAATTTATCCGACAAACGTGGTGGATTCATCGGTTTTAGCAAAAACTCCCAATCACCCTCAAAAAACTCCCCAGCCGTCACAATTTGATGTTCCGAATAATTTTGAATGCCTTCGAGCAAAACCTGAGCTTCTGCAAAACCTTCTCTCATTATAGAAACAACAGGTATTTCCAAACGCAAAGCTTCCGAAAAAGTGCTATACCCCGGTTTGGAAATCAACCGCCCGCAGACAGGCATCACATCGACGGGACGCGGTAAAATGGGGAAAGATTTGGCAAACTCTTGACTCTTGACTCTAATCAAATTTGGCAAATCAGGAGCCGATCGATCAAAAGTGATAAACTGGCGATCGCTAAATTTGTGCAAATTGTGATAAGGGATATCCTCCAAACCCAGTCCACCAAAAGTCAGCAATACAGTTTTTTCTGGCGGCGTTTCGATTCTGAACACTTCCCTAATTTGCTCCTCACTATACCGAGGATTACCGCCAGTCAAACCAACATCTTCAATATTCGGAAAAAACGACATCGATTCGTGTAAAGGGAGACGAAAAAGCCGATCGCACTTTCCGAAACATTCACCAATCCAATCCACTATTTCGTCAAACTCCCCGCCCCAATCACGATAGATAAAATCCCAACCAAAATTGCTCATCATCCAGCAAGGAACACCAGCAGCCTTAGCAATCTTTGTCATCACAGGCGGAATATCTGCCAGTATCAAACCCACCCGATTTTGTTTGATGAAATTAACTTCGCTAGCAATTAGGGAATTTTGCTTGTGCCGAATTTCCTGCAACTTTTCCAGTGTTGTGTCTAAATCCATAGTTAAACTGTCAGACTGCACAACACCAACATCAAAAGCGCGGGGACGGAGAATAAAATCACCTGTGATATAAGATTCTAGCAACCAACGGGGTGCTGTTGTCGCTATTATTAATAAGATTTCTGGGTTTAATTCTTGAATTTTTGCTGCTACTGATGAGACTCGGACGGCGTGACCGAATCCGTGATTGGTGATGGCAATATATAATGTTGGTCGAGACATTGTTATTGGGAATTGGGAATTGGGAATTGGGAATTGGGAATTGGGAATTGGGAATTGTTAGCCCATCACAAAAATCTAAAATCTAAAATCTAAAATCTAAAATCACCTGACTCGATCGATAATTTCGCCGGCTATTGCTTGCAAGGATACCACGCGATCGGCTAAACCAGAATTAGCCACACTTCCTGGCATACCCCAAACTACACTGCTAGCCTGATCTTGAACAATAATCTGACCGCCAACTTCCCGAATAGCCTCGCAGCCGTGGAGTCCATCTTGTCCCATTCCAGTCAGCACTAAAGCTAAAACGCCACCACCATAAATTTTAGCAGTCGATCGAAACAACACATCAACCGCAGGGCGACAAGAATTTTCTGGCGGTTCTTGATTAGTCCGAAGTTGCACAACCAAACCATGTCTTTCTAACACCATATGATAATCTCCCGGTGCTATCCAAGCAACTCCCGGTTCGACAACACCTCCTGTCACACCTTCCTCCACCCGAATCTGACATTTTTTGGCAAGTCGTTCCGCCAAACGCTTCGTAAACACAGGCGGCATATGCTGCACAATCACGATTGGCACCGGGAAATTAGCCGGCAACTCCGACAAAATAGCCTCCAAAGCATTCGGCCCTCCCGTCGAAACCCCGATCGCCACAATTGCGACTTTAGACTTAATATTGACTGGGCAATATGGATAAATAGAACGCGGTTTAACTGGTATATTGTTAGTGTAGATTTTTTCATTTACACCAATATTAACATTTCCTAGTACCTGTTTTTTCCCAGCCTTAGAAAATAGCTTAATTTTAGGAATTAACTTTTCTCGAACATATTGTAGCGCTACCTCATTGCCCTTCATATTCTCAGGTTTAGTTACATAATCAGTAGCACCAAGTGAGAGAGCTTCCAAAGTAGCAGGAGTGCCTAAATTTGTGAGTGCGCTAAATATAATTACTGGAATCTCCTTGTCCTGTTGCCTGATCGCAGCCAATGTTTCCAAGCCTTCCATGTCCAGCATTTCCACATCCAGTACAATCAAATCAGGATTTACCTGGGAAATCTTAGCCAAAGCAATTTTACCATTAGGCGCAGTACCTACAACTTCCAATGCTGCATCAGCATCGAATACATTAGCTAATAATCGGCGTACAACTACCGATTCATCAACAATTAAAATTTTAATTTTGGGCATTTCTAATTATAGTCGAAACATTAAATCGAGCAGTAAACGACCTGGAAAAAAGAGAATAAAATCACCTTCTACGTGAAAATCTATAATCTTGAAATGAGACATAAACAGTATAATTGTTGACCTCATATTAAAATTCATAGCAGTGAATATTTCCTCCGCAGAACCTTCTATATAATTGGGAACTACATAATCCAGATTATATTTTAATGTATTGCTAAATGTGCCGACGATACCGCTAATCGCTAAATTTCCAATTTCCCCCATGATGTCAGCTTTATCTTGCTTGAACTTCTCACTTCCGACATCACCACCGCCGTTGATAGCCAAGACAAGAGCATCCGCAGCCTCGCAGGAAAATAATAACTGAGCCGAACCGGATAAATTGCCAGTAAAATCAATTTGAGCTACAGATACTAAGTTTGTTCCCAAGGTTTGAATCAAGTTTTTTTGCAAAAACAGAGGTGAAAGTGCTTGAAAAGAAGGTGGTTCAAATTCTATTTTGCAGGCGATGGTTTCGCTCACTTGAGAAAATGCTGTGCCAATGGCTTTGTTAACAACATCTTGTAATTTATTGTGTTTGCTGGTTTGCAAAGTTCCTAAGTCAAAAATCTGACTTGGCGAATCGAGTGTATCCACATAGTC
>JAYTZD010000434.1:0-2964 GCA_043742065.1 Oscillatoriales bacterium | reverse complement strand
CCCGAAATATTAGCCGTCTGTGGGTCGTTATTTGTACTAGGTGAACTATTCAGATTTGACGCAGAATTTGCCGAGAAAAAATCACTCATCCGATTTTAGATTTGATGTTTTAGCTTTCATTTGTGGCACAGGCATCTTGCCTGTGCTTGAGAATTTGGTGGCACAGGCATCTTGCCTGTGCTTGAGAACTATTTTTCTCTGTAAATAATGTTCAGCACTACTATTTTTCGCCTTTGGGTTCCTGAATGACGAAAACTGAGCAAGATGCGTGGTGAACTACATAATTGCTGACGCTACCTAGGAAAGCTTCTGTCAGCCCTGTGCGGCCACGTCTTCCCAATATAATTAAATCTGCGCCCCAATTTTGGGCATATTCACAAATACCATGACCCGGATCGCCATCCATTTGGGAGTCAAATTCTACCTGCACTCCTTGATTGGCTGCTGCGTCGCAGTATTTTTTCAGTAAACTCTCACTTTGTTTGACTTCCGTTTCTAGTAACAAACGTTGACTTTGATAAGCCTGATCCATTAACTGGACATTCATGCCCAAATCTACTGGAATTGGTACTGCTGACTGGCCGAAGGAGTTGACAGTAATACAATGGAATAGCATCACTTCAGCTTGACTAGCCTGAGCTAATTCTAAAGTTTGGCTGAACACGCGGTTGCTTAATTCAGAGTCATCTAAGGCTGCGAAGATTTTCTTAAAAGTCATAAATCAACCTCCGAATGTAATTAATCAGTATCAGTTAACAGAGAGTGCCATTCAAAGTTGACAATCTCTCATACTTCTAGACTAACAGACGTTCCAAAGCGTGGAGGTCTGGAATACACAAAACGTCGCGATCGCGCTGAATGAATCCTTTTTTTTCCAGTTTACTCAGCACCCGTGTGACTGTTTCCCTAGCCAGACCGCTGAGACTGCTCAATTCTCGATGTGGTAGGTTGGGAATCTCTGTACCTCCTGTTACCATGATTTTTCCTTGTCCCTCTGCCAAAAATAGGAGAATATCTGCTACTCGCGAGGTACTGTCGGACTCTCGTAAACGAAGACGACGATTCACTTGTCGCAGCCTGCGGGCCATCAGTTGAGCTAGCCGAATGCCTGCTAGGGGTTCGGTGTTAATTAGCTGGACAAAATCCTGAGATGGCATATTGCCAATCAGTGTGGGTGCTAAAGTGATCACATCTGTCGATCGCGGTGTTTCTTCGATCGCAGCCATTTCACCAAATAGCTCTCCTTTGCCTAGAATATTGAGCGTTACTTCTTTTCCGTCTAGGTTATAGGTGCGAATTTTCACCCAACCGTCTAATATGAAATATACGGATGTACCCCAGTCATTTTCCAACAAAATCACTTGATTTGATGGATGGCTGCGGGTCACGATGTGAAGAGTTGCTCTCTCAATTACAGGTTCGGGCAAGCCCAAAAAGAAAGGAGTAGAGACTATCAGTTGATTGATATTGGATTGCGGATCTCTGGTGTTAAAGCGGTCTTCCATGAGGCCATCATTTTAATTTATGCGCTGGATATTTTCTGGACGATTAGAAGTAGCTTGTAGCGGAGTCATTAGTGTTTCATAAACCAGAAACAAGTCTCTAAAATTAAAAGTTTTACCTCTAAAGTTTTGTGGTCAAAGGATGGAATTAATATCCTAAATTTCTGATTGGGAGCTACAAACTAACAAACATACCACAATTTTTGGGAGATACACCTGTTGCGGAAGTTTTGCTACTAAATTGTAGCAGCGTAGTGACCGATCGCGTGGATGAGACCACTTTGTCAACCAGCTAGCGAAAAATAGCTTAACACTACTGAGCGCTTTGTTGTCATCGGAACCAAAATTTAAACCAGTACAGTCCGCTAGTAGGTGATGCCAGTAACAACATTGGACTTTCTACTGCCTTGAGGATTTTCGATTTTGGATTGATTCCACCGATAAATCCGGGGGCTTGTACCATCAAGAAATTTTTGGTCAAGAGGTTTGAGGCTTTTATCTAAAAGGTTTGCCTCGCTCTTGCGACACTGACGAGTTGTTTTAGCAACCGATCATGTTACCCCAAAAACATTGTACCATTAATGTCTAGGTATAAATTAGGCATAAATAAAGATCAAAAGCTATCATCAATGGTTGAAGAACCCTACAGATGGTCGGGTACAAAAATATGACACCCGAAACAGAGGGCTCAGATCCAGATTAATCTATCTATTTGAACATAGCTGTTCCATGACTTCAGCCTTTTTTTGGTAAAGTTTTTCGCAAGCCGCATTTTTAGAGGTTCCACCCTTGAATTCTCAGAAGTACAAAATTCAAGCACTAATTGCTGAGATTGATGAGGTTCTCAGCAAACCCGTACCCCGATTGCCTTGGACGGGTTCGATCGATCTTGTGCACCAACGTCAACTTTTAGAGCGAGTTCGCACCCATCTGGTTTCCCCAGACTCAAAGCTAATGGTGGCAAACAAACAGGTAAGCAGCCCCAAGATTCCGCCACCACCTGTTCCAGTACCCAAAATACCACTGGGCATCACCACTCAACAATCAGCAACACAGCAAATCTTGCAGGCTGTCACTGGAGAAATCAGTCACCTGCGAGAAAGCCTGACTGGCCCACTCCAAGAAGACATACAAGCTCTGCGTCAAGAGCAGCAAGCTCTAGTTCAAGAAATCAAGCTGCTGGAAGTAAGACGTCAGCAGCAACAATCCTTAGCTCAACAACAAGCTAACCAACAGCAAATCATTTCTGAGTTTTTGCAGGCTATGACTAGCCGTTTGCAAGAAACCTTGGTTGGTAATTTTTCTCCAAGTCCACGCAATCTGGAAAATCAGTCTTTAGGAAGTGCATCTGATTCGCTGGATTTGAACCAACAAATCCCGATCGAACAATCACTGCTGACACCGGCAGAAAGATTGGATATGATGCAACGGTTCGAGAATCAAGCCGATCGCCTGTTGATGA
>JAYTZD010000433.1:0-5846 GCA_043742065.1 Oscillatoriales bacterium | reverse complement strand
ATTTCAGACTCCATACATTTTCCTATTACCTGCCATCAATTTTTCTGAATGTTTAAACAAGTAGTCTTAGACTATATTAATTAATAGCGAACTACGATCCAAATAAAATTCACTTCTATGCACCATCTACTTTGACATTTGAACCCGCACTCACAAGTAGAACAAAATATGCAGATATCCTCCAATTCATCTAAACTTACCAATGGCGACAGTAATTATCAAGATGACTCATCTTTTTTCAACAGTGAAGAAAGATATAAAACTTTAGTAGCTAATATTCCGGGTGCTGTCTACCGCTGTACGTGGGACTTTACAGATCCCGCTGCTGGACTCAAACGGACGATCGCATTTTTGAGCGATACTATTCAAGAAATATCAGGCTATCCAGCGTCTGATTTTGTTAACGATCGCGTCCGTTCTTTTGCTAGCATTATCCACCCTCAAGACCGTAAGAATATGGAAGCTGCGCTAGTCCGAAGCGTCACAGCAAAAATTCCGTACATCCTTGAATACCGCATTGTCCGAGCTGATGGCAAGATTAGCTGGGTTTATGAAGGTGGTCAAGCAGTTGCTTACCATATGGAAACAGAGAATTTGCCATCAAATTCCCCGGATTTGACAAAGAAATTAGATTTAAAAATTGAACAGGAAAATAGTAACATTGAGGAACTAAAGGGACAAGAAAATTTTCTGGACTCTCTTATTTCTTCGCTTTCCCCAATTCCTAATCCGCAGTTAAAATTTGCTTATCTCGACGGGGTAATTTTGGATATTACCGATCGCAAGCAGGCTACTGAAGCTGTCAAAGAAAAGGAAAGTTATTACCGCTCTATTGTCGAGACAGCTTCTGAGGGCGTTTGGGTGTTTGACTCCGAAAGTACAACGACTTTTGCTAATTCTCGGATGGCAGAAATGCTAGGATATACAGTTGATGAAATTCTAGGGCGATCGCTATTTGAGTTTATCGACGGCGACTCTAGAGAAATAGCCGAAAGTTATGTACAGCGCCGCAAGCAAGGCATTCGCGAACGCCATGATTTTAAATTTACTCGCTCTGACGGTTCTCACTTGTGGGCGATCGTCTCAGCAACGCCAATGTTTGATCGCGAGGGCGAGTTTTCCGGGGTTTTGCGGATGATTACCGATATTAGCGATCGCAAACAAGCAGAAGCCGAATTACGGCAAACCCTCCAAGAGTTAGAGTTTGAAAAATTTGCACTAGATCAATCTGCGATCGTTTCGACAACCAACCAATTCGGCATAATCAGTTACGTCAACGATCAATTTTGCGAAATCTTGAAATACGATCGAGCAGAATTGATTGGCAAAACCCATAAAATCGTCAATTCTGGTTATCACTCCCCAGAGTTTTTTCAGCAACTTTGGTCAACAATCACTCAAGGTAATGTATGGCGTGGAGAAATCAAAAATCAAGCTAAAGACGGCACATTTTTATGGTTGGATACTACCATTGTACCATTCTTAAATTCTAGAGAAGAACCCCATCAATATGTAGCAATTCGCAAAGATATTACCGATCGCAAACAAGCCGAAGAAACAGTACGACTGTCAGAAAGTCAATTGAGAACTAAAAATCAAGAATTGGCAAAAGCCCTGCGGGATGTGCAGCAAACTCAGAGCATGATGGTTCAAAATGAAAAAATGGTAAGTTTGGGGCAGTTAGTCGCTGGTGTCGCTCACGAAATCAACAATCCAGTCAGCTTTATTTATGGTAATATCCAGCACGCCAATGACTACTTTCAAGACTTATTAAAAACGCTCCAAATCTACCAGCAGGAATACCCAAAACCAACCCCAGAAATTCAGCAAGAAATAGAGAATATCGATTTAGAATTCCTGATCAAAGACTTGCCAAAGCTGTTAGGTTCGATGAAAATGGGAGCCGAGCGAATTCGCCAGATCGTGCTGTCACTGAAGAATTTCTCGCGTTTAGACGAAGCCGAACAAAAGCAGGTGGATATTCATGAAGGGATTGACAGCACTTTGTTAATTTTGCAACATAGGTTCAAAGAAACGGCTGGACATCCTAAAATTGTGCTGCTCAAAGAGTTCGGAAATTTGCCGCGCATTCAGTGTTATGCTGGACAGTTAAATCAGGTATTTATGAATATTATTGGCAATGCCATCGATGCTTTGGAAGAAGCAATGGAGACCGGAGACTGGGCTGACGGGGAACTATCACCGATTCCTTATTGCCCTTCGCCGACTCTGCGGATTTGTACAGAAGTAAAGTACGAAGAAGATGCTCCGATCCAAACAGAAAATGTTGTTTATAATGAGTCTAGTCAGAATCCAACTCACATTGTGATTCGGATTGCTGACAACGGCCCAGGAATTCCAGCAGAAGTGCACCAAAGGCTATTTGACCCGTTTTTTACCACCAAGGAACCGGGGAAAGGTACTGGTTTGGGGCTGTCGATTAGCTATCAAATTGTGGTAGATAAACACGGCGGACAGTTGCATTGCAATTCAGCGCCGGGCCAAGGAACAGAATTTGCGATCGAGATTCCTGTAAGTAATAGTTAGTAGTTATTGGGTGCATCTGATTTTTGCAAAGATCTTCGTAGGGGCGAAGCATTGCGGCACTAGATATCTGGTTATCACTAATAAATTATCTGCCGCAATGCTTCGCCCTTACAAAAATGAGATGCACCCGTTATTATTAGTTATTGGTTATTTACCACCAATTCCCAATTCCCCATTCCCAATTACCCATTCCCAATTCCCAATTCCCAATTCCCAATTCCCAATTCCCAATTCCCAATTCCCATGAACCATAAAGTAATTTACGACGGCAATTGTAATCTCTGCGTCACCTTAGTGAAACTACTAGAAACCTTAGATCAAGGTCAGAGATTTGAGTATATTTCTATGCAAGACTTAGAAGAATTAAAACACTTTGGAATAACTTCTGAAGATTGCGAAATGGGCATGATTTTAATCGACTCTAACACCCCCGAACAGCGCTGGCAAGGTAGCGATGCCGCCGAAGAAATCGGGCGGATACTGCCCGCAGGAGAGGTGTTTGTGGCTGCTTACCGCGCCATACCGGGGATGAAGTGGATGGGCGATCGCGTTTACGAACAAGTCCGCGACAACCGCTATACTTTATTTGGCAAGCGTTCTACCACTTACAAATCAGTTTATGCTGTCGGCTGTCGGGCGATCGACAATTGCGACAATCAGAACTAATATCAAATCCACCTTCATTTCCGTAGGAATGCCCCCTTGGGGGGGTTGGGGGGGTTCCCCGTGGTTGCCCGATTTCAGATCAATTCCGGTGACACCGGAATGATATAGAGGAGACGGCAATGCCGTCTCCCTACCCAAAATAATATTGTAGGGACACGGCATTGCCGTCTCCTCATTTCGGCTAATAATAATTCCGATACTACCGGATTTGATTTCAATCGCCAAATGACTGATTAAATAGCTCAAATATCTGCCGACAAAAGTGTTTAAGTTTTTGACCAGACTCCGCAGCAGGTTCAGTTTTGCCAAGAAAACTCCAATTTTCCACAGTCGAAAACCGCCACTGCTGACCACTATGATCGTAACCAGCAGTCTCAACCCCGATCGCCCGACGGTCTCCTTCCACCAAATCTTGGTAAAATCGGATTTGAACCAAAATGCTGCGGGCTTCTAAAAAGCGACTTCTACCGGGAAAATGGAAACCAATGTCGATCGAATCCGGATCCACAAGTTCCCTAGTATCCTGATCATTCATCCAAGGTTTCAAATCAACTTTCGCATCCGGGAATTCCGACTTAAATAAATTAACAACCGCAGCAATTTTGCTCGTAAGTTCAATATTTCTAGCTTGTTCGGCAGCATTCACTGGCAAAACTCCTATCAAATACATTTATTACATTTAGCTAACAATGTAACTGCATACTACCGAATATAAACCGTGAACAGCGGACTTTTTCAGAGATAATTAGACATTGACAAAAATTAAAATTTATGTTACCCACTCTTAGCCGAAATTAGGAGACGGCAATGCCGTGTCCCTACAATGTTATTTTGGGTAGGGAAACGGCACTGCCTTGGACTCTATATCATAGGTCGTGTTACCGGAATTGATATGAGTCCCTCTTTGTGGAACAGGCATCTTGCCTGTTCATAAAAATGATACAACAGATGAGTTAATCCAACGGCAGGGCGATCGCAAATTCAGTCCCTTCCCCCACCACAGAATCACAACTCAAACAGCCACCGTGAGTTTCTACCACAATTTGCCGACTGATAGACAAACCCAAACCCGTACCTTTCCCAACACCTTTTGTAGTAAATAAATTGTCAAAAATATGCGATATAACTTTTTGTGAAATTCCCTTCCCATTATCTCGAATCTTAATCACAACGGTTTGATTTTCATCATCTATTTCAGTTTTGATAGTAATCACATTAGGCGCAACTTCAATCTCCCCAAAACTCCGACCTTTATTTGCTTCCTCAAAACAGTCGATCGCATTTGCCAACACATTCATAAACACCTGATTCAACTGTCCCAAATAACACCTAACTTTCGGAATATTGCCATACTCCTTCACCACTTGAATTGCCGGACTGTCTGGACAGGCTTTCAAGCGGTGCTGTAAAATCATTAAAGTGCTGTCAATCCCTTCATGGATATCCGCCGACACTTTTTGGCTAGTATCCGCACGGGAGAAGGTGCGGAGAGACGTGCTAATATTGCGAATGCGATCGCACCCAACCTTCATCGACGACAGCATTTTTGGTAAATCTGCCATCAAAAAATCTAAATCGATATCCTCAGCATCCTCTGTGATTTTTGAGCTAGGATTAATCAGTTCTGCCTGATATAACTTCAAATGGTTAATTAAATCAGCAACAGCCCTAGTAGCTTCGTTAATATTCCCCGCAATAAAACCAACTGGATTGTTGATTTCGTGAGCTACACCCGCCACCAAATTGCCCAGAGAAGACATTTTTTCACCTTGAATTAGTTGCAATTGTGCTTGTTGAAGTTCCACAAAAGACGTTTCCAACTGTTGTGACTTCTCTTGTTCTTCCGCATACAAATGAGCATTCTCTATCGCAATAGCGATTTGGGAAACTAAAACTTTTAAAACTTCTACCCTGTCTGTAGTAAAAGCTCCGGCTGTTAACTTATTTTCCAGATAAATAATCCCTTGCAGGTGGTATTTATAAATAATTGGAAAACACAGAATTGATTTAATTTGAAATTCTCTAATGTACGCATCCGCATTAAAATGTTCAGCAACACTTGCATCCTCCAGTATCAGAGTCTTTTGACTGCGAAAAACATAATTAATTACAGAAACAGGTAAATCTTCACTGTTTTCAAATGGGATAGACTGTAAAACCGTAGCAGTGCTATCTGTAGAGTTACCGACAGCTTCGATGCAGAGTAGATCGTCTTTTAGCAGCAACAGCACGACTTTTTGAGCCGCCGCATTTTCTAAAATGATTTTGATTAATTTTATCAGCAAGTTTTCGAGAACTATTTCACCATTAATAGCTTGCGAAGACTTAATAAAAGTAGCCACGTCTAAGAAATCGCCTAAACTACTACTGGTAGTATTTCCAGTGGTAGTGCGGGTGACATCGAGGGTTCGAGTTTCTGCGGCCCGCGTTTGTGCTACTAAAAAAGGATGTATTGACTCTAATTGTTTAACTTTGGCTAGTGATCCCCAGCGGATGTAGGCGTAATAAGCTTTAGTCAAATATGCTTGAGAAATTATGTCTTTCCCCAGAGATTGATAAAACTCTCCCGCTAATTCGCAAGCTAATGCTTCTTCTTGGATGTAACCGTTATCAGTCGCTCCTTTAATAGCTAA
>JAYTZD010000432.1:0-11827 GCA_043742065.1 Oscillatoriales bacterium | reverse complement strand
AGATTAAAGGATTTGAAGTTGGTGCAGTAGATTATATCACCAAACCTTTTCAAGAGCGAGAAGTTTTAGCACGGGTAAGAACTCATTTGCAGTTGCGTTTTTTGACGCACAACTTAGAACAACAAGTCTCTCAAAAAAACGCTGAATTACAAGCTTCTCAACTTCAACTAATTCAAAGCGAAAAAATGTCTGCGTTAGGCAACTTAGTGGCGGGAGTTGCTCACGAAATCAATAATCCTGTTGGTTTCCTTGGTGGTAATATTCAACCCGCATTGGATTACATCAATGACTTGTTTGGATTAATCGATTTGTATGAACAAAAGTATCCCCAGTCTGATGCTGACATTCAAGCAGAAATGGAGCAGATCGACTTGGAATACATCCGAGAAGATTTGCCCAAATTAGTCGCTTCTATGAAAGAAGGAGTGAAGCGGATTCGGGACGTAAGTACCAGTTTGCGGACGTTTTCTCGTGCGGATAGCGATCGCCCCGTGCCTTGCAATATCCATGATGGCATCGACAGCACCATCATGATTCTGAAACACCGCCTCAAAGCCGATGATAGTCACCCAGAAATTCGAGTAATTAAAAATTATGGGGATTTACCCCAAATTGAATGCTATGCGGGACAACTCAATCAGGTATTCATGAATCTGCTGAGTAATGCGATCGATGCTTTTGATGAGTCGAATCAAGGTGACAGTTATCACGAGATTGCTCATAAAATTCAGATTACAACTGAATTATCTTCTGATTTAAAACAAGTATTAATTCATATCAAAGATAACGGTGTGGGGATGAATAAAGGATTGCAAAATCAGATTTTTGATGATTTTTTCACTACCAAATGTGTGGGTAAGGGGACGGGATTGGGATTAGCCATTGCACATCAAATTGTGGTACAAAAACATCACGGAGATATTACGGTTCATTCTGTTCTCGGAGCAGGTACTGAGTTTATCATAACTCTCCCAATTCAACAATGATCGGGAAGAGGGATGTTCAGCAACGGATTTTATGATTGTCAGCAACAGGCAAGATGCCTGTTCCACTGTAACTGAGATCAATTCCGGTTGCACGACCTATGATATAGAGGACACGGCAGTGCCGTTTCCCTACCCAAAATAATATTGTAGGGAAACGGCACTGCCGTGTCCTAATTTCGTGCGATCGCATTAAACAATTTTGAGCGTTGGCTTTTTATCAAACATAGTATAAAATAGTACATAAGGCTCAAACTTGTGGTGCTAAGCCCGGCATTTGTGGATCTGATTCGAGCGTTATTTTAGAAATAGGAAGGCTGACTAGGCTATGGATGCGATCGCAAATTTGTCAGGTTATCAGATTCGAGAGCAACTTTATGCAGGGTTGAGAACCTTGGTGTATAGGGGTATCCGAGAGAGCGACGGGCAACCTGTCGTCATCAAATTGCTGCATAACCCTTTCCCCAATTTTAGCGAATTGGTGCAATTTCGCAATCAATATACGATCGCCAAAAATCTCAACCTACCCAGCATCGTCAAACCCCTGAGTCTAGAAGCATACGGCAATAGCTATGCCCTAATCATGGAGGATTTTGGTGGAGTCTCCCTGTCTACTTATCTTAGGGGCGCGAGTCAACAACCTGCTGACATAGAAGAAAACCAACCCGATCGATCTTTGCCCTTAGCAGAATTTCTGAACTTTGCCCTACAACTAACAGACATTCTGCACTATCTCTCTCAAAACCGAGTAATTCATAAAGATATCAAACCTGCTAATATCCTAATTAAGCCAGATACCAAACAAGTCAAACTTATAGATTTTAGTATCGCTTCGTTGCTACCAAGAGAAACCCCAGAAATCCACAATCCCAACATTCTTGAAGGAACTTTAGCATATCTTTCGCCAGAACAAACAGGCAGAATGAATCGTGGCATTGACTATCGTAGTGACTTTTATTCCCTGGGCGTCACCTTCTACCAATTATTAACAGGAAAATTACCGTTTATTTCTCAAGATCCAATGGAATTGGTGTACAGTCATCTGGCTAATTTGCCAATTCCCGCACATCAAATCAATCCAGAGATTCCGCTGATTTTATCTGAGATTGTCAGTAAGCTGATGGAGAAGAATGCGGAAAATCGCTATCAAAGCGGATTGGGGCTGAAGCACGATTTAGAGATTTGTCTGGCTCAATTACAACAAACTGGTGATATTAAAGCTTTTGTTTTGGGTAAACACGATATTTGCGATCGCTTCATTATACCCGAAAAACTCTACGGGAGAGAAAGCGAAGTAGCTGAATTATTAGCAGCCTTCGATCGAGTAGCAGGAATAGAACAAGCGGAGATAGAATCGGAAAATCAATCGAAAATCCAAAATCCAAAATCCAAAATCGAATTGATGTTAGTTGCCGGATTTTCTGGCATTGGAAAAACTGTTGTAGTCAACGAAATTCACAAACCGATTGTTCGCCAGCGCGGTTATTTCATCAAAGGTAAATACGACCAATTTCAACGTAACATTCCCTTCAGTGCATTTGTGCAAGCATTCCGAGATTTGATCGAGCAATTACTCTCAGAAAGCGACGCTGATTTAGAGCAATGGCAAACAAAAATCATGAATGCTGTTGGCGAAAATGGTCAAGTTATTGTAGAAGTAATTCCCGAATTAGAACGGATTATTGGCAAACAACAGCCTGTCTCTGAACTTTTGGGAAGTGCTGCCGAAAACCGCTTCAATTTAGTCTTTCAAAAATTCATCTCTGTCTTTACCACAAAAGAACATCCCTTAGTGATATTTTTGGATGACTTGCAATGGTCAGATTCAGCATCTCTGAAGCTTTTGCAACTGTTGACGAGCGAAAAAGATAGTCAAAATTTGCTGGTAATTGGGGCATATCGAGATAACGAAGTATCCCCGGCTCATCCGTTTATGTTGATGGTAGCAGAGATGGAAAAAGCCCAAGTAACGGTCAATACTATTACTTTGGAGCCGCTGAGTCAATCCGATGTTAATGATTTGATTGCAGATACGTTGATTTGCGATCGCCTTTTAGCTCAGCCATTAACCGAATTAGTGTATCAAAAAACCAAAGGTAATCCCTTTTTTGCCACCCAATTTCTCAAATCGCTACAAGAAGATAGGCTGATTGCGTTTAATTTTGATGCAAGATATTGGCAGTGTGATATCGCCCAAGTCAAATCCCTAGCCATCACTGATGACGTGGTGGAGTTTATGGCGCTGCAATTGCAGAAATTGCCGCCAAAAACTCAGGATGTGCTGAAGTTGGCTGCGTGCATTGGAGCACAGTTTGATTTGAATACATTGGCGGTAGTCAGCGAGAAGTCGCCAGAAGAAACTGCTGCGGATTTGTGGAAATCGTTGCAAGAAGGATTCATCTTGCCAACCAGTGAAATTTACAAATTTTATCAAGGAAAAGAAGAGCGGGAAACAACCGATATATTGCCAACTAGCGCCGCTCAATTACCTAACTACAAATTTTTACACGATCGCATTCAACAAGCGGCTTATTCCCTGATTCCCGAAAATCGAAAACCAGCCACTCACCTGAAAATAGGGCAACTGTTGCTGCAAAAAAGTAGTGACACTCAACGTCAGGAACTGATTTTTGATATTGTCGGTCATTTCAACTTTGCCAGCGGGCTGATTTCGGATGAAAAAGCACGTTATGAATTAGCCTCGCTGAACTTGCAGGCTGGGAAAACTGCAAAAGCTGCGGCAGCCTTTGACGCGGCATTGATATTTGTGAATACAGGTATTAGCAGCTTACCAGCCGATAGCTGGCAAGAACAATACACTCTGACGCTTGCACTGCACAATTTGGCCGCCGAAGCAGCGTATTTGTGCAGCCAATTTGAACAGGTGGAACAGCTAATTACTGCGATTTTACAACAAGCAAACCAACTGCTCGACAAAGTTACTGCTTACGAGATTCAACTCCTAGCTTACCTTGCCCAAGGCCGGCCCCAGGATGGCGTTTACACAGCAATTGATGTGCTTGGGCAGTTTGGGATTCGGCTTCCCAAAAACCCGACTCAGCCTCAAGTATTGCTGGGTTTAGCCAAAACTAAGTTGATTCTCGGTAACAAGAAACCGGAACAGCTTGTGAATCTGCCAAACATGACAGATCCTAACAAATTGGCAGCGATGCGAATTCTTTCTAGTGCTGCTTCTGCGGCTTATCTTTGTGCTCCAAAGTTGATGCCGCTGCTGGTATTTGAGCGGGTTAATTTGTCTGTACGGTACGGCAATACCGCCCTATCAGCTTTTGGCTATGCTTGGTACGGACTGATCCTCTGCGGCATACTCGTGGATATCGAAGGAGGCTATCAGTTTGGACAACTTTCTCTGCAATTACTAGAGCGTTTTAATGCGACGGATTTGAAAGCGAAAGTGCTATTTATGACTTATACGTTTATCAGCCATTGGCGCGATCGCATCACAGATACGATGCCAGCGCTGTTAACAGCTTACCAGAGCGGTTTAGAAACGGGAGATGTAGAATATGCTGCTTGGGCAGCTTTGGTTCATTCTTACAATCGCTACTGGACAGGGGATAACTTAACGGAAGCAGAAGCAGGGATTCGTTCTTTTGTAACCGCGATCGCTCCTTTCAACCAAAAAAACGGCTCGCTATACATCCAGATATACCATCAAGCTACTTTAAATCTTCTGGGTAATTCTAGCGATCCGAGTTGCTTGTCGGGCGAAAGCTATCGGGTGGCTGAAGATATTCCCGCACAGGTGGCTGCGAACGATCGCACAGGGTTATTTTTTAGTTACGTTTGTCAGCAGCATCTTGATTATTTGTTCGGTCATTATGCCACATCAGTTGAGAAGTCAAACGCTGCTAAACCCTACTTTGAAAACTGCGTTTCCTCGCTGCCAACGGTGCTGCACTTCTTTTACGATTCTCTGGCACAACTGGCAATTTACGCGACTGCAACGCCTTCACAACGCCAGCAAATTCTCAAGTGCATTAATGCGAATCAGAAAAAGCTGAATAAATGGGGGCACTATGCCCCGATGAATTACCAACATAAGTTTCTTTTGGTAGAAGCAGAAAGGTATCGGGTGTTGGGAAAAAGACTAGATGCAATTGAAAATTACGATCGCGCCATCTCCCTAGCCAAAGAAAACCAATTCCTCAACGAAGAAGCCCTCGCCAACGAACTCGCAGCCAAATTTTACCTCGATTGGGACAAAGAAAAAGTAGCTCAAGCGTATATGCAGGAAGCTTACTATTGTTATGCCAGATGGGGCGCAAAAGCCAAAATCGATGACTTGGAAACCCGCTATCCTCAACTCCTGACTGCCATATTGCGGCCGCAATCAAATGATTTTGCGATCGGCGACACCCGTCTGGAAACTCTCGATCGCTCCTCAGTTGTCAACCAAACCATCCACACAAATCGTTCTACCAGCACTAGCGTTTCCGAAGCCCTGGATTTTGCCACCATCCTCAAAGCCTCGCAAGCCTTATCCAGTGAAATTCAACTAGATAAATTAGTGGCTACTTTAATGCAAGTAGTGATCGAAAATGCCGGGGCACAAAAGGCAGCTCTATTGTTATTGCAAGACGGTACTTTGATGCTGGAAGCTTTAGCAGATGGAAATCAAAACATTAGCATATTGTCAGTACCGCTGTCAAGTTTTTCAGGAATTCCAGTGACACTAATAAACTACGTTAAACGCAGCTTAAAAACTGTTGTTATGGACGATGCAACAGCAGCAAATAATTTTAGTTTTGACCCGTATTTGATGCAGGAACAACCTAAAAGTGTGCTGTGTGCGCCGATTTTAAACCAAGGTAAATTAATCGGGTTGCTGTATCTAGAAAATGGGCTGACGATTCGGGCATTTACGCGCGATCGCACGGAACTCATTCAACTATTATGTACCCAAGCAGCGATTTCTCTGGAAAATGCCAGACTGTATAAACAATCTCAGATCCATGCTCAACAGTTGGAGCGATCGCTGCAAGATTTACAGGATAGCCAAACGCAACTCATCAAAAGTGCGGCTTTCTTGGAAGCACAGAGAGAATCTTCTTTAGATGCCATCCTCGTGATTGATACCAATCGGCAAGTGAGTGCTTACAATCAAGGATTTGCCAAGTTATGGAACATTCCTCAGATTATTCTTGAAACCAAGGATGATTTTCAACTCTTGGGATTTGTATTGGATCAACTAGAACAACCGAATGAATTTTTGGCAACGGTTGAGTATCTCTATCAACATCCAGGTGAAGCTAGCTACCATGAAATTATCCTCAAAGATCGACGCATTTTGGAACGATCTTCTATCACTGTGAAACTACCATCAGGAGATGAATGTGGCAGAATCTGGTACTTCCGAGATATTAGCGATCGCAAACAAGCTGAAATCAATCTCCAACAAATCAATCTGCTGCTGCAAAGTGTCGTCGAAGCTACCAGCGATATGATTTTCGCCAAAGACAGCCAACACCACTATCTTTTTGCCAACTCTGCAACGCTTCAGTTGTTAGGTTTATCGACGGAAGCTGAGATAGTTGGAAAAACGGATTTTGACGTTCTTCCTCTAGAGTTTGCCCAGAACATTCGGGAGTGGGATGAGCGAGTTTTGCGATCGGGAATTGCCGAAAAGTTTGAGGAAGATGTAGTGAATTCTGCGGGAAAAATCGTAAATCTATATACGACTAAGACTCCCATGCGCGATCCCAATGACAATATTATCGGTACTGTGGGAATGACGCGAGATATTAGCGATATCAAACAAGCTGAAGTCGCCGTGATCCAGAAATCTCAAGAACTCGAACAAACCCTGGATGAATTAAAACAAGCCCAATTGCAAATGGTGCAGAATGAAAAAATGGCAACTTTGGGCAATTTAGTTGCTGGAGTAGCCCACGAAATTAATAATCCAATTGGCTTTATCACAGGCAGTGTCAACAATATCGAAGAATACATTCAAGACTTACTGGCTCATCTGGAATGCTATCAAAAATATTATCCAGAACCAGTACCAGAAGTTAGCGATCATGCAGAAGATATTGATATAGAATTCCTAATCCAGGACTTGCCAAAGCTGATTCCATCGATGAAAATAGCCTCGCAACGGATTCGCGAGATTAGCAATAGCCTCCGCACGTTTTCCAGAGCTGATACTGAGGAAAAAGTTGCTTGTGATATCCATGAAGGGATTAATAGTACGCTGTTGATTTTGAAATATCGCCTCAAAGCTTCGGATAAACGTCCGGCAATTGGAGTGTTTTATGAATATGGTAAATTGCCGCTTGTCAAGTGTTTTTTGGGACAATTAAATCAAGTATTTATGAATATCATCGCCAATGCGATCGATGCCTTAGATGCAGCCAACGTTGGGAAAACATTTGCTGAAGTTGAAGCCAATCCTCAGTTAATTACAATTTTCACTGAAGTTTCGGGCGATCGAAAAATGGCAGTAATTCGGATTAGAGATAGCGGGCCGGGGATGTCACAGGATGTTCGATCGCATATTTTTGAGCACTTGTTTACCACGAAAGAGGTTGGTAAAGGCACTGGATTGGGATTGGCAATTGCGCGTCAAATTGTCGAAGAAAAACACGGCGGAAAACTGAGTTGTATTTCTGCACCAGGAAGGGGAACGGAGTTTGTAATTGAGATTTTAATTAATTAATGATTCTTGGTAATTGGGAATTGGGAATTGGGAATTGGGAATTGGGAATTGGGAGTTGGGAATTGGGAATTGGTTGACCCGATTTTGGGCTGTAGGGGCGGGTTCGCTGAAAAATCTGTCACCCAACGACGGATCGTAAAAACCCGCCCGCACCCAACCCAAATATTAAGAATCAATTGAATTCAATCATCTGACGGAGATGTTTTTGGGGTTATTGGTTGGGTTTGGGCGGGTTTATTAAGATTATTTGTGGGTGACAAAATCGATGGCGAACCCGCCCCTACAGATTTTTTTAATAACCAATAACCAATAACTATTGAAGTGGCAAAAACACCGTCATCACTTCACCCTTTTGGGGCCGCTGACGAATCACCAACTTTCCCCCAGCCGCCCGAAATAAGTTCTTCGTTACGCTCAAATTTAAACTCAAACTTCCTGTCTCCGGTTGTACCATCAATAAAGGTCCGATCGACCTTAAAGGACTATTAGCAGCAGATCCAAAAGTTGATTCGCCCTCAGTGTCGGATGGATGTTTCGATTCCAACTGCAACTTTAGCTGATTTCCCGCCAATATCACCCCTACTTGAATCTGACTCCCAGATGGCAAAGTTCGAGTGAAATTCTCAATTAAACCAGTTAAAACCTGATCTAACATTGTCGGATCGCTGACTACCGCCGGCAACTTTTTCGGGATAATTACTTCTAAAGTATGATTCCGCTGACTAGCCTGTTTTTGCCAGCGCGGAATGCTATTTTGTAGCACTTCGCCGAGGGACATTGCTGTTAGCTGGATAGCAGAGTTTTTGGCTTGGGACATTTCCATTTCTACGGCGCGGAAAATTAAGCCGAAGCGATCGATCTGAGCGGTACACTCAGCATCAATCATTTCCAAACGCTTGATTACCACTGCTTCGAGTTTGGGGCGTTTCAGTAGCAATCTAGTCAGAGTGCGAATGGTAGACAATGGAGTGCGGACTTCGTGGGCGATCGCCTGTAGCAACTCTACCTCTTTAGTAGCATGAGGAATCGCAGATTTACAGTTGAGATTCTTAGCCTGTAATTTTTCATGTCTTCCCCTCCAACTCTCATCAACTCTTTCATCCTTAATTCTGCCTGTTTCTTCTTTTCCAATGGGCAAATTATTCAACAATAAACGGCTAAATTGTGTGACTGTTTGATAGCTTGGAACAATAGGTAAAAACTGCTGAAATAGCGAATCTAATTTAGTTGAGTTATCAGTTAATTGATTGACATCTAGATTAATCTTGCTGTCAAATTTCCCCAGGAGACCTTCACTATCAGTCACTCTGTGTCGCAAAACTTCCCAAGCTTTTGTGACTACTTGTGGATCGAAAGAAAATAGAAAAGCTGGAATGCCCGCAGCATTTTCGCCTAAAACCATTACCAGGCTAAAACTAGCTGTTAAAACTAAACAAAACTGCTCTTTCGCTAAGGGATCGCCACTTGCCAAAGCTAGTGCCTGCTGCTGTGCCTGCACTGATATTTCGACATCAGCCGCAGGGAGTAAAGCTAAACTTTGCCTGGCCCGAAAAGACCACAAAGCTGCATCGTTGTCGGGAATACTGGTGAAAATCCAATTGGCAAAGCCGTTAGTTAAAGCGGGGTTAGTTAAAACTGAAGATGGGCCCGACAATACTAATCCCTGACAGGAATTGGGAAGAGGGGAATCTGTTGTTTGTGCTGGTTTTTGCCGATCGAGCATTTGATTCAAAGTTGCGATCGCCCCATACCATTCCTGTTCCGCTTTCAGCCGGGAAGCCCCGCGACTCCCAGAACACCTCGGACGGCTATTTTCTCCCGCTAACTTCGCATCAAAGATGAGGTCATTTTCTGAGCCTTCGGAGGCTAAAATCTCGCTGATTGTTGGTAAAAAGTAAGTATTCACAGTTATATAAGAAGGAAGTTCGGCAACGGATTATGTAACGGATTTAACGGATGTTAGGCAACGGATTATGTAACGGATTTAACGGATGTTAGGAAGTTCGGCAACGGATTATTTAACGGATTTAACGGATGTTAGGAAGAAGGAAGTTCGGCAACGGATTATGCTATATAAAATCAGTTTTGGAGGCATGAATGATCAAGTATTTATTGTTAATATCAAAGTTTAGGAGTTAGGGCTGATACATCAAAAGGATTAAAAAATTCTGATGGATTCTTGCGCCTGATATCTTTTCCGGTTGCATCGGTATTTTGAAAACAGTCAACAGTCAACAGTCAACAGTCAACAAACAATCACCTGATGATGCAATCGAAATTGATATGAACCCTGACTCACAGCATATCCATCTTTGTTGATTCGCGATATTGGCAAACCGTACCAAAGAAGTCGCAATCTCCGCGCCTACGCCGATATTTTGGAGCAATTAGACCGATCGCCCCGGCAAAAGTGCAAAATGAAGTCAGTTAAACACCGTGCTTCCCTTATGCCCACCTCGATCGCCGACTCAAAAAATCTGCTGTCTGACTTAATGGCACGCTACCGCCACCAAGTCGATTATCTAGCAATTCGTCTAGAAGAAGCCGAAGGCACCGACATCCTGCTGCGGGGCGAAAAAATTGAAACCCTCAGCGAAGGAGTATCCATTGGCGGCCAAGTTCGAGCTTGTCACAAAGGCGGCTGGGGCTTTGCCAGTTTTAACCGACTTTCCACCCTCGCCGAAAGAATCGAAGAAGCCATCGCCGCGGCCAAACTGATCGGCGAAGAAGAAACGATTCTCGCGCCCGTGACACCCGTACAAGACATTTGCTTCCTACCGTTGACAGGAACAGACCCCCGTCTGGTTCCGCTGATTGAAAAAAAGCAATTGTGCGATCGCTACGCCCAAATCCTGCGTAGCATAGACCCCTGTATCGCCACCGTCTCCGTGCGTTACGGCGACAGCACCCAGCGCATCATCCTCGCCACCTCCGAAGGCACAATGCTCGAACAAGGTTGGGTAGACATGGAAATGCGCTTTGCCGCCACAGCCCGCAGCGGGGAAACCGTACAAACCGGCCGCGAAACCACCGGTTCCCGCAAAGCCTACGAAGACTTAACCGAGCTAGATGTTCAAGTTCGCAGCGCCGCCCAGAGAGCGGTAGACTCCTTAGCCTTACCACCAGTCCAAGGCAACACTTACACCGTCGTCATCGACCCAATTCTGACCGGATTATTCGTCCACGAAGCCTTCGGACACCTCTCGGAAGCTGACATGGCTTACGAAAATCCCGACATCTTGGAAGTGATGACTCTCGGCCGCCAGTTCGGGCCCAAAGAGTTGCAAATTTTCGATGGTGCCGCACCTCCAGGACATCGTGGCAGTTATTTCTACGACGATGAAGGCACTCCGGCTACTACTACTCAGTTGATTAAGGATGGTGCTTTAGTTGGGCGGCTGCACTCCCGCGAGACTGCTGGAAAGTTGGGAGAAGTCCCCACTGGAAATGCTCGTTGTTTGAATTATCATTATCCGCCGATCGTCCGCATGACTAATACTTGGATTGAACGGGGTACAACACCGGTGGCTGATTTATTTTCTGGCATCTCTGAAGGTGTTTATGCGAGTAATTGGCAGGGCGGCATGACTAACGGCGAAATGTTTACTTTCAGTGCGGGGGAAGCTTGGATGATTCGCGACGGAAAATTGGCTGAACCGGTACGGGATGTCACTCTTTCTGGTAATGTTTTTAGCACTTTAGCGGATATTGAGGCGATCGGCGACGATTTTTATTGGGATGAATCCGGCGGCTGCGGCAAGGGTGGACAAAGCGGTTTACCTGTGGGCTGTGGTGGCCCTAGTTTGCGGATTCGCCATGTAGTTGTTGGCGGCGAAGCTGCTGAAGATTGATCTCAAATTTCATTGAATTCAGATTGAACACCTGTTTAGGAACGGGCAAGATGCCCGTTCCACAAAAAAATCACTCTTGGTGGAACAGGCATCTTGCCTGTTCTTGATAATATAATATCTCAGATACAACCAATCTTCGCCGATCCAGATCACTTGCAATGGTGACTAAATTTGTAGAATAGGTAAAGATGACAAGATTCTTTATTCTCTCCTTCCTTTATAACTAATATGTCATTCCCAACCAGAAAGCCTTTTTTAAGTAAATTGATCGGTAACGTCCCGCTGCGGGCGATTTTGATCGTGCCGTTTAT
>JAYTZD010000431.1:0-11848 GCA_043742065.1 Oscillatoriales bacterium | reverse complement strand
TCATTCAGGGCGATCGGGCTTGGATGCAAGATACCCAGAAAAACGGCTACGTTCAGTTTCCCGAAAAACTCAAATTACGCAATTTTAATGTAGCAGTAAAAAACAATAGCAATCCTGTGGGTAATAACCCTGCTAAATCAAATTCAGATCGGGATTTGAATGTATTTAAGATTGGCAAACCTCGCAATGAAGAATCCGTAAATCAGTGGGCTGATGGCTACGGAAATTTGCAAGTAACGCCACCGATTCCCGCCTATCCAATGGGTCGAGTTTATTACGGTAATCCGGGGAATGCTAGTTTTAATCCAGAAGTGCTAGACTTCATTCAAGCCCAGAGAATTCAAGGCCAACCAGTGGATATTGATACTTCTTGGCTGTTGACTCGCCAAGTAGATGAAATTATCAATTTTATTCCCAGTACAACTCCCGGAAAGTATATAATGGCGATCGCCAGTCCAGAAGCCGGAGTTAAGCTATTGGAAGAACTGGCAGAAAAAGGTTACGGCGATGTGATTATCAATCGCGGTTTGAGCAATGAAATTACAGTCAGTGCTGCTTTGAAAAATCAAGCTTTAATTCAACACAATATCAATTTGCAAAAGCAGAAACTCAATCCGATTGTAGAGAAGTTAAAAAGAGAGTTTTTACTCACAGATGACCAAATCATTCAAGTTCCAGCAATGTTTGGCTACAGCGGTTATGCTTGGTGGCCAAATATGGTGAATTCAGTGCCGATTAATGGCAGTTTGCTAGTTTCCAATCCGCGTGGGGCGTTGATTGACGGTAAGGATTACACCCAGGAAAGATTGCGTCAATTACTACTACCTTTTGGTGTCAATATTAGTTTCCTCGACGATAGGTATTATCAAGAACTTAGGGGGAATGTGCAGTCGGCTACAAATACTATTAGGAAGGGAGAAGAACGACCGTTTTGGCAATCTTCACCTAATAATTAGTAATTGGGCATCGGGCATTGGGCATCGGGAATGGGTAATGGGTAATATCATTTATGGTTGTTTTAGAATGATTAAACCGCAGAGGCCGCAGAGGTCACAGAGGAAGAAAAGAGAGATAAATCATTCCGATACCAACGGATTTGATATGCAGATGTTCCATATTCATCTGCGTTTATCTGTGTTTATCTGCCCATATCTGCGGTAAAAAAAAGAGATTTGCAAGAGGAGAAATTAATAATTCCGATACCAACAGATTTGATATAATTTCTAGGGGCGGGTTCACCAACAATACTCGCCTGTAACTAACAATCTCATAAACCCGCCCGCTAGAATTTTATCCCCATGAGTGACCAACCGGAAAACAATCAAATTTTGACTCAGCAACCGGAAACGATTGCCAGTTTCGATGCAGATTCCGAACCAGCAGAAACTCCGACGGGAATTGCCCCAGCCGAAGATACTTTAACTGTCAATTCTGAACCAGCAGAAACTCCGACTGAAATTGCTGTCAGAGAAGATATTATAGTCACAACAAGCGAACCAGAAACTTTTCCCATAGCTGCCGAAATCCCACCAGCAACTATTGATTATGAAAATTACCCTACTCAACTAAATCAGACAGTAGCTCCCGAACCCAAAAAAACTGGGATTTGGCAAATTGTAGCTGTTTTTCTCAGCGGAATGTTAGTCGGTTCTGTACTCAGCCTGGGCGGTTTAATAGCATGGAGAATGTATCAAGAAAGAGTCAATCTTCAAATCAAATTGCCCTCTGATGTACCACTTCCTGAAAGCCCTTCCCCTGTCCCAGCAGCGCCCGCTAATCGACTTCCCACGATTCCCCCGGCACCAGGAATCGCCCAGCCACCGGCAAGCCTACCGTCGCCCAATCCTACGCAAATACCGTCTCTGTCGGGTGTGCCACAACTGGCATCACCCTCCCCATCTCCTTCTCCTTCAGCCTCTCCTGCTGCTGAAACTGCTGTCACTGAGCGAGTTAGTTTTGAACCAGGTGCTACGGGAGTTATTCTCACCAATACTCTGCCAGACAACAAATCCAAGCGCTACTTGGTTGAGTGCAATAGCGGCCAAAGCATGACTTTGAATGTTCAAGAAGGCACGGTTAGCGCTGCAATTATTGCTCCTAACGGCGAAAAAGTTGCTACTGTAAATAGCACAACTCCGTGGCAAGGTCAACTACCCAGTAGCGGTGACTATACTATTGAAATTTCTGGTGACAATAAAGCCAACTATGGAGTTAAAATTGAAGTAAAATAGTAGTTCAGTTCCTCGTTCTAATCAATTATCAATCTACCAATGATCGCACAATTATCTCCAAGCATCTACGAAGCAAAGACTCAGGAAATTGCTAAAGAAATTCTTAAGGCAACTCAAGACAAAAAACGTTCCTTTCTTGGTCAACTGCAAGACCAAATGCGTTGGGACGACAAACTGATGGATTGGGCGATGGCTAGCCCCGGATTGCGCGTGCAATTGTTTCGATTTATTGACTGTTTGCCGGCCCTTCGCAGCAAGCCGGAAATTGCCCGCCACCTGCAAGAATACCTGACTGCGGAAGAGGTAGAATTGCCGGAAGCTTTGAAAAAATTGCTCAGTTTTACTAACGCTGATTCGATTCCTGGACAATTGGCGGCGACAACCGTTGCGCCGGCTGTGGAAACTTTGGCGCACAAGTATATTTCTGGGGAAAATATCAAGCAAGTAGTTAAAACTTTAGAACGACTTCGCAAGGATAAAATGGGTTTTACAGTTGACCTTTTGGGGGAGGCTGTCATAACTGAAACTGAGGCGCAAATTTATCTTAACCGCTATTTGGAATTGATGGCGGAATTGAGCAATGCAGCGAAGAATTGGTCGCAGGTAGATGCGATCGACAAAGCTGATGGTGAAACTCTACCGCGAGTGCAAGTATCTGTCAAGTTAACGGCTTTTTATTCTCAGTTCGATCCTTTGGATGCTAAAGGTAGCGAGGAGAAAGTTAGCGAGAGAATTCGTCTATTACTGCGTCGCGCTTCTGAGTTGGGTGCAGCAGTTCACTTTGACATGGAACAGTACGCCTACAAGAGTTTAACTCTCAGCATTCTCAAAAAGTTATTGTTAGAGGAAGAGTTTCGCGATCGCACGGATGTCGGTATTACCATGCAAGCATATTTGCGCGACAGCAAACAAGATTTGCAAGACATTATTGCCTGGGCGAAAAAGCGTGGAAATCCGCTAACAGTGCGTCTGGTAAAAGGCGCTTACTGGGATCAGGAAACTATCAAAGCGATGCAGAAAGATTGGCCGCAGCCTGTCTACAATGACAAAGTTGCTACGGATGCTAACTTTGAAGAAATGACGCAGTTGCTGCTAGAAAATCACGAATATTTGTATGCCGCAATTGCTAGCCATAACGTTCGATCGCAAGCCAGGGCGATCGCCATTGCTGAGAGTCTGAATATACCACGCCGCCGCTTTGAGATGCAAGTATTGTACGGCATGGGCGACAAATTTGCTAAGCTTTTGGTCGATCGGGGTTATCGCGTCCGAGTCTACTGTCCCTACGGCGATTTGCTCCCAGGCATGGCCTATTTAATCCGCCGTTTGCTGGAAAATACCGCCAACAGTTCCTTCATTCGGCAAAGTTCCGAAGAAATGCCGATCGAGCAATTGTTAGCCGCCCCAGTCGCCAATGGCAATGACCAGCTAGTTTACACCAAAGTATTTCCGAATGTCCCCGATACAGACTACGCCAATACCGAACTCCGCAAACAAGCAGAAACAGCCATCAAATCAGTGCGGGGAATTTTAGGACAAACCTATTTACCCTTAATTAACGGTGAATACCAAAACACCGAAGCAAGCGTCAATTCCCTCAATCCTTCCAACCCCACAGAAGTAGTTGGCAAAATTGGATTGCTTTCCGAAGAGCAAGCCAAACAAGCCCTGCAAGCAGCCAAAGATGCCTCTTTAAGTTGGCGGAAAACCCCAGTCAGACAGCGGGCTGGCGTATTACGAAAAGCCGCAGAATTGATGGAACAAAGACGGCACGAATTATCAGCTTGGATGGTCTTTGAAGTTGGCAAACCAGTCAGAGAATGCGATGCCGAAGTTTCCGAAGCTATCGATTTTTGCCGCTACTACGCCGACGAAATGGAACGGTTGGAACAAGGGCAAAATTACGACATAGCCGGAGAAACTAACCGCTACAGCTATCAGCCGCGCGGCATTTCTTTGATTATTTCACCTTGGAATTTTCCCCTGGCAATTCCCGTAGGAATGACCGTTGCATCATTAGTCGCTGGGAATTGTACCTTGCTCAAACCTGCGGAATTCTCCTCAGTAATTGCTGCCAAAATTACTGAGATTTTGGTCGATGCAGGCATTCCCAAAGGCGTATTTCAATACGTGCCATGCAAAGGTTCAACGGTAGCCGCTTACATGGTAAAACATCCCGATGTCCACATGATTACCTTCACAGGTTCTCAAGAAGTTGGTTGCAAAATTTACGCCGATGCTGCGATTTTGCAACCAGGACAAAAACACCTGAAACGAGTTATTGCCGAAATGGGCGGCAAGAATGGGATTATTGTCGATGAAAGTGCGGATTTAGACCAAGCTGTGGCTGGCGTTGTTTATTCGGCGTTTGGATATAGCGGTCAAAAATGTTCTGCTTGTTCGCGAGTGATTGTCGTCGAATCGGTGTATGATGTTTTTGTGGAAAGATTAGTAGAAGCCACGCGATCGCTCAACGTTGGTATCGCCGAAAATCCCGGCACCCAAGTCGGCCCTGTAATCGATGTCAGCGCCCAGTCGCGCATCCGTGAATACATTGAAAAAGGTCGCGCCGAAGCAAAAATTGCTTTGGAAATGCCCGCACCCGAAACCGGCTATTTTGTCGGCCCAGTCATTGTCACGGAAGTCTCGCCGACAGCAACTCTCGCCCAAGAAGAAATTTTTGGCCCGGTTTTGTCGGTGATTCGGGCAAAGAATTTCAATGAAGCGCTGGAGATTGCTAACGACACAAATTTTGCCTTAACTGGCGGATTGTATTCTCGCACACCTTCGCACATCGATCGGGCAAAAGCCGATTTTGAAGTCGGAAACCTGTACATCAATCGCGGCACCACAGGCGCAGTAGTATCCCGCCAACCCTTCGGAGGATTCAAACTTTCGGGAGTTGGTTCCAAAGCCGGTGGCCCGGATTATCTGCTACAATTCCTGGAACCTCGCACGATTACTGAAAATATTCAGCGCCAAGGTTTTGCGCCCATTGAAGGAGTGGATTAGTCATTAGTTATTAGTCATTAGTCATTAGTCATTAGTCATTAGTCATTAGTTAGCAGTTAGCAGTTAGCAGTTAGCAGTTAGCAGTTAATGATTAAACACTTTTGACTAATGACTGTAAATAATAAATTGTCTTGACTAATAGTAAGGTGCGTCGCCCGAAACAATCTGCAAGTTCCACTCTTAAATCTCACAGCGACGCACCCTACTACTACAAATTAGAACTATTCGTCTTTCCGACAAACCAGGAAGTATTTAATATAAAAGATTGCTAAAAAATGAGTTTTAAACTTTTCCGAAATTGGTTGACTTTCACACTTGTTATTGTATTAGTCATCGGTATTTTCTTTCGCTTCGCAAATCTGGATCGCAAATTTTACTGGATCGACGAAACCTATACTTCCCTAAGAGTTTCTGGCTACACCGAAGCCGAAATGCTCAATCAAATTTCATATCAACAAACAATCTTACCCTCAAATTTACAAAAATATCAGCAGATAAATCCCGATCGCTATTTAACTGACACGCTACACTCTTTGGCAACAGAAGACCCTCAACACCCACCAGCTTATTATATACTAGCGCGATATTGGGCTGAGTGGTTCGGCAGTTCTGTCACAGCAATGAGAAGTTTAGCAGCCGTGATTAGCTTGCTAGTATTCCCCGCTATTTATTGGCTGGCTTGGGAGTTATTTGAATCCTCTGCTGTGGCTTCGATGGCGATCGCAATTTTTGCCATTTCTCCCTACCACATCCTGTTCGCCCAAGAAGCCAGACAGTACAGTTTGTGGACTGTGACTACTATTCTATCAACTGCTGCCCTATTACGAGCAACCCGCGCTACGGACGAAAAACAAAACCCAACTAGGCTTGTTTATCACTGGACAATATACGCACTTATGACAATAATGGGAATTTCCACCCACTTGTTATTTGCCTGCGTCGCAGCAGCCCATGCAATCTACATCACTATCACTGCTAACTGGCGCAATATTAGAACATCTATTGCCTACTATATAGCAACTTTAGTAGCATTTGTCGTCTCCATTCCTTATCTAGTAAATGCTGTAGAAAACTTCGATCAAATTAGAAGCACAACAGTATGGGCAGAACAAAAAAATCTCTTAAGATTAGTTACCAGGTGGATTGGTTCAGTCACCATCGCTTTTTTTGATATTGGCATTGATGGTAGTGCTGATGGCGTACTATTAGTATTGCTAATTCCCATCAGTCTAATTATCCTAGCTTTGGTTGGATACGCAATTTATTTTTTGTGCAAGCAAACACCAAAACGAATCTGGTTGTTGATATTATTACTAATTGCAACAACTGCTCTGTTTCTGGCAGTACCTGATATACTTCAAGGTGGAAGGCGATCGACAAATCCTCGATACTTAGTTCCTTGTTATGTGGGAATTCAGCTAGCTGTTGCCTATCTGTTGTCTACCAAAATTAGCACGAATCTCGATAACTTTAAACAGCAAAGATTGTGGAAAACAGGCATAATCGCACTGTTTGCTGCTGGTGTGATATCCGCTGGAGTTAGTTCTGGGGCCGATATGTGGTGGAATAAAGGCAGTGGTTGGTTGCGCGCCGAATTGGAAGTAGCGAAAATAGTCAATGAAGCCACTAATTCCCTGATTGTCAGCGATGCCAATATTGCATATATCATGCCTTTAAGTCATCGCCTCCAACCAAAAGTTGAACTACTAATCTCACCCCGTTGCTACACTTCTTGCTACCAAAATCGAGAGTTAGCACTCGCAAAACCCACAATTCCGACAATTCCCAATGGTTTCAGTCAAGTGTTTTTATACAGACCTTCCTCAGTATTGCGATCGCAAATCCAGCAGCAAAATTATCAAATAGACCCCATTATTGGTACTGTCCAGCTCAATCTCTGGAAACTCACCAAAAAATAGATTTCATACCGAGGTACTTTTAGGGCTAAAATAGAAATAAGCATCAAAAAATAAGATAAAAAATCTCAAATGACAATCACAGAAACCTCCAACATTCGCAAACTGCTGTGCGATCCAGATTTGGGGTTAATTCCCCACCTAGAGAAGTGCCTCAAAGACTTGCACACATCCTCCCTTGTCTCCGAAGACAAATTCAAGCTAGAAGCTTATGATATCGAACTCGGACATTGCCACACCCAGAAGTTTCCCAACGAACAAAAACCAGTTGTCACCCAGTCAGTGTTAATGAAAATCCCCTTGACTGGCAAAGTTCAAGACAAAATGGAACTATTTTTGATTGCAAGTGAATTGCAGAACCAAATCGACATCAAAATTATTGATTGGAGTGCCTTAGAACGTCGCCAATATAACATTCACGGCATCCCTTTAAAACAACCGATAATCAAAATAGATGGGGACATGAATTACAATCTAGTATTCGATAAACCAAGCTATTGCTGCATCACCCTGTGCCGCCAATTTGAATTAACTTACGCCGCCAATTTTTAAGGGAACTTGTAGAGGCAGATTTTCAAATCTCTCTTCTCCTCATCTGCGTGAATCAGCGTTAATCCATTGTTATCTGTTGTTACAAAATTCTCTTTTTTTAACCGCAGATACAGGCAGATAAACACAGATTAACGCAGATGAATTATATCAATATACCCCATGCCCAATGCCCAATGCTCTATGCCCAATGCCCCATGCCCATACCCCATGCCCTATTACCAATTAATTCAAACTATGATGTCGGCTTGATTTGCAGTCTCTGCTAGAATCTTCTTAATTTGAGCCGGAGTCAGATTGGGATTAGCCTGCAACATCAAAGCTATGACACCAGATACCTGCGCCACAGCCATCGAAGTACCCGCGAAATAACGATAAGGAGCTCCTGGTACTGAGAGGGGTACAGTTGAATAAATATCCCCAGAATCTGCCCTGCCACCGTCACCTCCGGGAGCAATAAAATAATCGATTACTTCACTTCCAGCCCGACTAGAAAAATCCGAAAATTGCTTGTTTCGCTGAATCGAACCGACAGCAATCCCTACTTCATTCGCAAACTTAGCCGGATAATCTACCTGCGGGCTACCATCATTTCCTGCTGCTGAAACTAATATTACGCCCTTAGCTTCAGCAGCTCGAATAGCATTCAATTCGTCATCATTTAACTGTGCACCACCCAAACTTACATTAATTATCTTCGCTCCATTAGCAACTGCATAATTGATTGCAGCAATTTCATCCCTAATTCTTCCAGATCCGCTGCGATCAAGTATTTTCAAAGGCATAATTTTGGCAGTTGGTGCGGTTCCAGTCATCCCCACACCATCGTTTTTCGCAGCCACTAAACCCGATATATGAGTGCCATGATTATTGTCATCCATCGGGTCATTATCTCTGTTCACAAAATCCCATCCTCGGAAGTCGTCCACAAAGCCGTTTTTGTCGTCGTCAAGGCCGTTGTTAGCTTTATTTCGACCCTGGATGTCAACACCATTTTCCCCGCCATTACTCCAAATATTCCCGGTCAAATCTGGGTGATTATAGTCGATACCGCTATCAATAACTGCAATGATAATTCCGTCTCCAGTCAATCCTTGAGCCCAAACTTCTGGGGCTTTAATTAAATCTCTTCCCCAGTTATCGCCGCCCAAGTCGGGAACATCAGGAAAAGTTGCAACATTCTTAGCTTTGGCAACTGCGGCTGCGGCATTCACTAAACCAAATCCGAAACGAGAGTCAAAATTTCCTAAGTTGCTAATATTGTTGGCAGAAATAGTTGTGGGAGTTGCAGAGATGAATTTACCCGTGAGGTCTTTTTGAGATGTGTTCGCAACTAAGCCTAAAATAGCACCGTTCGATCTAATTTTAATTAATGTATTGGAAGTATTAGGTGCGATCGCAATTTGTTCGATAATTAAGTCAGTTTCGGTAAGATTGTCAGTTAGTGCGATCGCATCCACAGAACTGTTAAAATCAGTAATAATGTCAGCAGCAGCGGCATTGGTTACTGCCGAATCGCTGCGGAGGACAAACGTATCAGCGCCCAAACCTCCTGTCAGAGTATCTTTGCCGCCCTCACCGGTGAGAACGTCCGCGCCCTTACCACCGTTGAGGAAGTCATCTCCTGGGCCTCCCACCAAGGTATCATTCCCCACGCCACCGCTGAGGCGTGAGACATCCGAGGAAGCGACAATAAAATCGTTACCTCCCAGGGAAAATAGTCCATTTGGGTAAGGAGTTAAAAATCCCGGAATTAAAGTGAAACTATTGGGGCTATTATCTAAAAGATACGAAAAACCGTCAGGACTTGGGCCAGTCATAAAAATATACTCCTTAAGTGCGATCGATCTAAATTCTAAATTCAAAACATGAAATTGTGGTTAAGAAAGCGATAAATAAACATAATTTTGTCATTCTGAGCGAAGCGAAGAATCTCCAGCCTTCGGAAAAGTGCTAAGACTCTGTAAGTCCTAAAACAACCAAAAATGGGAAACCAAAATTTACGTCGAATTCAGAATTTTTTCCAGGTTGCGAAATCGCGTCTCAAGCCTTATTTACGCTATTTGATTTTGGGCGGGACATTTTTATTTATCGCCCAAGCTTTTGTGACTCACTGGCGAGAAGTCGCGAATATCCGCATTGTCGCCACAAGTTTTCCGTTGTTAGCCATCGCCCTCGGTGTCACTTTATTTTCGCTGATTTTTGTCGGCTGGGTTTGGATGTTGATTTTGCGGGAATTTCGCCAACGTGTCAATGCGGCGTGGGCGATTCAAGTTTTTCTCAAAACTAATATTGCCAAGTATTTACCGGGGAATATTTGGCATTTTTGGGGTCGAATATTGGACGCAAAAAAAGCAGGCATTTCGCCGAAAGTTGCGACTCTCAGCGTATTGTTGGAACCGCTACTGATGGCCTCCGCAGGTTTGCTGATGGGGTTGAGCAGTTTTGGGGCAGTTTATTGGTGGTTGCGGATTGCTGGTTTGGCTGCGATTTTGATTGCCATTCGTCCTCAAACTCTAAATCCGATTGTTCTATTTGTAGAGAAGTTGAAGTTAAAGAAGCAGGATGGGGAAATTTCAAAGGCTGAGGGCGATCGACACATTTCGCGTTTAGAGTCTAACTCCATTCTAGCGAAAGAAACATCGAGTGTCAAGTCTAAACGCAAAATTAATTTACCAATTAAACGTTATCCTTTAGTGCCGTTAATTGGACAAATCTGTTTTATCGGATTGCGGGGAAGCGGTTTTGTGCTAACTGTGATGGCTTTAACCATCGTCCCTTTTAGTGAAATTCCCAACTTATTCGGTGCTTTTTGTTTTGCGTTTGTTGTCGGTTTAGTTGTACCCGGAGCACCGGGGGGAATGGGAGTATTTGAAGCAACGGCGATCGCGCTTCTTGGCGATCGCTATTCTACGGGTATAATTCTGAGTGCGGTGGCTTTGTATCGGATTATCAGTATTCTAGCGGATGTTTCTGGTGCTGCGTTGGCTAAAATTGATCGAAAGCGCGATCGGCACAGTTAAAAAAAGGCGAATTTGAAATAGGAATCTGTGTTTATTTTAGCCTGTGAGCGGAGGAAAGGCGATCGCCCTAAGCTACCTTGGGGCAAATTTCGACCTTGACAGTCATGCCTACTTGGTTGAGCATGATAATCAGAGTATCAACGGAGAACTGCCCAATTTTACCTTGAGTCAAAGCTTTGATTTCGTCGCTTGATTGTTTGAGATGTTGAGCCGTTTGGTCGATCGTCCAACCGTGATGTTTAATCTGATTTTGTAGGGCAAGCATTAATTGCGATCGGATTAGTAAGTTATCAGCTTCTTGAGCTGAAAATCCGAGGTCGAGAAAGATATTATCGTTGGCTTGAGTAATAGTATTTTCGGTCATTGTTCGCATTCTCTTGAATTTTAACGATTTTGTAACAACAGTTGGTAACGTTTCTGTCCAAGTTCGATATTCTTCTGGGCTGTCTTCTGAGTTTTCTTTTGGAAGGCATGGAGAACGTAAATAGCTTCTTCAAATCTAGCAATATAGAATACCCGATAGGCATCTTCTGTCCGAATCCGAATTTCTTCAACGCCTTTGCCTACGATCGACATGGGTTTAAAATCTGATGGCGGTATGCCCTGCTGGATTGTCCAAAGTGCAAAACCAGCTTCTTTTCGGGCATCTTCAGGAAGAGATTGGATTTCTTCGCGGGCAGCGCCCACCCACCGAATCGGTTTGATGGTCATCGGGTTTTTCGAGAATCGAACACTGTAATAATTGTAACTGCGATCGCCTAGAATCATCAATAACAAGATTTATGCACTCCGACCAAAGAAACCGGGTTTTTCACCAAATATTCCGCAAGCAATTACCGAGCAGTTGCGTCGTCGTCGTGTGGATGTTTTGACTGCGATGGAAGATGATGCGACAGAATTGCCAGATGACAAACTTTTGGAACGTGCCACTCAGTTAGGAAGAGTATTGTTTACTCATGATATCCTTTTTAAGGCAATGGCTCAAGACTGGCAGCGTCAGGAAAAACAATTTGCTGGCTTGATATTTGGACATCAGCTAGGCGGTACAATCGGACAGTTTGTTAAGGATTTGGAACTGATTGCTTTAGCTTCGGAATCTGATGAATGGATGAATGCT
>JAYTZD010000430.1:0-1355 GCA_043742065.1 Oscillatoriales bacterium | reverse complement strand
GCACTTTGTTAAAAACTTTGACTGGACATAAAGACAGCGTGATGAGTGTGAGTTTTAGCCCGGATGGGAAGGTTCTGGCTTCTGCTGGTAGGGATAATCGGGTGATTTTGTGGAATTTGGATCTTGATGATTTGTTGGTGAGGGGCTGCGATTGGGTGGGGGATTATCTGAGGACTAATCCTAATGTGAGCGATCGCGATCGGCATCTGTGCGACGGGGTAGCGCCTAAATCTCAGTTTTAGTCAGTTGGCAGTTGACTGTTGTCATTAGTTGCCAATGCCCCATGCCCCATGCCCGATGCCCGATGCCCCATGCCCGATCGCCAACTTTCCTTCCTCGAACCCTTCCCCTTCCCCCCCACTTCCTGTAAAGTAAATAATTGTAAAGAAATATGAGTTTTCTCTGATCCTCTGGTTAAGACCCCCAGCTAGCATTCACAATTCAGACCCAGATTAGAATTTCCTATGTCACAATTTTTTCCCCGCAAATTTCTAGCCTCTGCTGCTGCATTCTTCCTGGCTTTGTCCGTGTGGGCGATCGCCCCAGCAGCCCACGCTTTCAACAATCCCGATTTGTTGCCCCAAGTTCAAACGCCCATCATTGACTTAGCTAAAGCCCTTACGGACATTGAAGAACAGGTATTGGCAAAAAATTTAACTGAATTTGAGGCGGAAACAGGCTGGAAGCTGCGAGTGCTGACTCAGTATGAGCGTACACCCGGTTTAGCTGTCAAAAGTTATTGGGGATTAGATCAAAAAAGTGTATTGTTAGTTGCCGATCCGCGTGGTGGCAATCTCCTGAATTTTAATGTGGGAGACTCTTTGTATCCACTACTGCCGCGCACTTTTTGGGTGGAACTGCAAACCCGCTACGGTAATCAGTTTTTTGTGCGGGATAATGGCGAAGATCGAGCGATTATTGAATCTTTGGAGTCGATCGAAGGCTGTTTGCGTCAGGGTGGATGCCGTGTGGTGCCTGGTTTGCCTAGGGAACAGTGGATTTTGACCTTAATTGCTTCAGTGCTAGGCGGGGTAATCTGCGGGTTTGCGGCTCAACCACGGAAGCCTGGGCAACTTGTAGCTTGGCAATGGGCGCTGATTTTTTCGCCACTGTGGGGCATTTTGTTTTTGGCTTTCGGTGTTGGCCCGGTGGTGATGCGGACTGCTGAGTGGCTGCCTTTGGTGCGGAATGTGGCTGGTTTTGCGATCGGGGCTTTGGTGGCATTCCTGACTCCGGTATTGGGCAAGTCTCCCTCTGAGGAAACTTAGTTTGTGATTAGTCATTAGTCATTAGTTATTAGTTATTTGTCAGGAGCCTATTTTTGGATCCATTCGGCAGCCAACAAATAACCTGAA
>JAYTZD010000429.1:0-5861 GCA_043742065.1 Oscillatoriales bacterium | reverse complement strand
TGGCATTTCCTATGAAATATTTATAAACTAAGGCTTTGTAAACTTGTCCTTCGATGGTGGAGTTATAAAATCCACCTGTGAGTAAGTCTTTTTCGTTGATATCAAGTGACCAGGAATAGACAACTCCTACGGATTGTTCTGATTTAATTAAGCATTCGACTTGTTTTTCGAGGTTTTGCGGATACCAAATATCGTCGGCATCGATGGGAGCAATGTATTCGCCTCTGGATTTTTGAATTGCGAGGTTGCGGGCGGCGGCGACACCTGCATTTGACTGCTGTAATAAGATAACTCGGCTATCTTTTTGAGCGAAAGATGTGACTATTTCAGCGGTGGTGTCTGTGGAGCCATCGTTAATGACTAAGATTTCGATGTTTTGATAGGTTTGAGATAATACAGATAAGAGTGTTTTTGCAATAAATTTTTCGGCGTTGTAAGCAGGTATGATGACTGAAATCAAAGGGGAATCTAAATTATTTTTGAGGATATTCATTTATGCTCTAAAGTTGTAATTGTAAAATTTTGGTACTAAGGGCTAAGCTAATGCTATGTTAGCAAACGAGGACAGCCCGATCGCGCACTGTTGAAAATCATTAAGTATTACGTGTGCTTTTCTATACCAATACTTGACTTGTGCAATCAAAATCTGATCTGTTGTAACATAGTTAAAGACAACGGTGGAGAGGGATTGCGATCGGGTTTACAAAAACAATGCTATTTTTAAAGATTTTGTAAAGCTGTTGCTTTGATACTACCAGAATTAGCAAAATCAGGGGTAAAATACGGGTATAGGTGGGGTAATGCAGCTAAAAAACGCCAGAAAAAATACCGTTGAATAGAAACAGTGATTTAGTTGTCAACAAAAAGTAGATCTGGCTTTATCCTTTGTAAAGTAGTGTCTGTAAAATTCAACCAAAGTTTTTTCTAGGAAAATCAAACAATTTAGGTGATGATTTATACTGCCAATCCAAGTGTATCTGTGATTATCCCAGTCCACAACGGGGGTGCTTACTTCCGGACTTGTTTGTCGAAACTGGCTCAAGCTGTGCCGAGACCGATCGAGATAATTGTAGTAGCAGATGGCGATAGTGACGGTTCCTGGCGTTTGGCTAAGGAATTTGGCGCTAAATTAATCAGAATTCCTGAATCCGGTGGCCCAGCACGAGCCAGGAATTTGGGTGCTCAGGCTGCGAAGGGAGATATTCTGTTTTTTGTGGACGCTGATGTTGCTGTTTGTCCAGAAGCTATAGGCTACGCGATTTCAGTCTTTAAAAATAATCGGTACTTAGCTGCGGCGATTGGTTCCTATGATGATGCTCCTGGAGATCCAGGGTTTCTGTCGCAGTATAGAAATCTGATGCACCACTACGTGCACCAAACAGGTAATGAAGAAGCTTCGACTTTTTGGGGTGCTTGTGGATTGATTCGCCGAGAAATTTTTTTGCAGATGGGTGGCTTTAATGAAAGTTATCGCCGACCTTCTATAGAGGATATTGAGCTTGGCTACCGTTTGAAGCAAGCCGGTTACAAAATTAGGTTGTGTAAAACATTACAGGTGAAGCACTTAAAGCGCTGGGAACCGATTTCGTTACTGAGGGCTGATTTTTTTTACCGAGCATTGCCTTGGACAGAATTGATTTGGCGCGATCGCAAATTGAACAATGACCTTAACTTGCAAGTTTCGAGCCGGGTCAGCATAATTTTAACTTATGCAATGCTGCTCTCGTTTTTGGGGACTTGGTGGTCTCTGAGCTGTCTGGTGTTGGCTAGCTTGCTGGCTCTACCGCTGGTAGTAATTAATGCTCCGCTTTACCGTTTTTTTTGGCGTAAACATGGTATGGTGTTCGCCATCAAAACAATTCCTTGGCATTGGCTTTATTACTTTTATAGCGGACTGGGTTTTGCGATCGGGACGGCTCGCCATGTGTTATCCCAAAAAAAGTCCTTGACTGTCAAGGTTAGCTTGCCAGTATCTGCTCCATTGCTCAAGACCAACTGAAGAAGGAAAATGTTTCAATTGATTCAGAGTTTCTCAGGGTATTCACGGGTGCATCTATTAAGTTCAGAAGTTATAACAGGGTCATATAGTTAGATAAAAAGCTAGAGGTAGGCAAGCGTGAAACATTATCCTGTTGCGATCGTCGGTGCTGGGCCTGCCGGTTTGACCGCAGCCTATGAGCTAGTCAAGGAAGGGATCATCCCTGTTGTACTAGAAAAAGGTGATAAAGTTGGGGGCATCGCTCGTACAGAGACCTATAAAGGCTATCGTTTTGATATTGGTGGGCATCGATTTTATACTAAAGTCCAATCGGTACAGCAGTTGTGGCAAGAGGTACTGGGAAATGATTTTATTAAAGTGCCACGGTTGTCCAGAATTTATTATCGAGGGCGTTTTTTTAATTATCCGATAAGTGCCTTCAATACTTTATTTAATTTGGGTATATTTGAAAGTTTACTAATTTTATTGAGCTATTTGAAAGTGAGAATTTGGCCACTACCTGAAGAAACAACTTTTGAGCAGTGGGTGATTAATCGTTTTGGCGATCGCCTTTACAAGACATTCTTCAAAACTTACACTGAAAAAGTATGGGGAATTCCCTGTTCGGAAATTCAAGCAGATTGGGCGGCACAGCGGATTAAAGGATTGTCCCTGACGACTGCGATTATTAATGCTTTGTTTGGTAGCAATGATACTAAAACATTGATTAAAGAGTTTGATTATCCGGCTTTGGGGCCGGGGATGATGTGGGAAAAGTTCGCGGAAGCTGTGGAAAGTAAAGAAGGTAAAGTTTATCTCGATACTAAGGTAATTAGCTTTCAACGTGAAGGCAATAAGATTACCAGCATTACGGCTGAGCAAAATGGAGAATTAGTTCAATATTCTGCGGATAATTTCATTACGAGTATGCCGATATCGGCGCTGATCGCAAGATTATATCCGCAGCCGCCGGAAGAGGTTTTGCACGCGGCGCGATCGCTGAAATATCGAGATTTTTTGATTGTATCGCTGATTGTCGATCGCAAAGACTTGTTTCCCGACAACTGGATCTACATTCATTCTCCAGAAGTTAAGGTGGGACGAATTCAAAACTTTAAGAATTGGAGTGCTGCTTTAGTTCCTGATGCTAACAAAAGTTGTTTGGGGATGGAATATTTCTGTAGCGTAGGCGATGAGATCTGGGAAATGTCGGATGCGGAACTTGTGGAATTAGCAACTCGCGAGTTGGTTGGTTTGGGTTTAGCAAAAACTGCGGATGTTGAGGATGGAGTTGTGATACGGCAACCGAAAGCTTATCCAGTTTATGATGGCGAGTATCGCGGACATTTGCGGGTACTCGAAGGTTATTTGAAGGGAATTGAGAATTTGCAGACGATCGGGCGAAATGGTATGCACCGATACAACAATCAAGATCATTCTATGCTGACGGGGATATTGGCTGTGAGAAATATTCTGGGCGAGAAGCACGATTTGTGGGATGTGAATACTGAGCGATCGTACTATGAAGACTTTACAGTCGATCGATCAAAGGAAAAAAAGGATTCGGATTTGATGGCGCAATCTAGTTGATATTTGGGATTGTGGCAAGAAGGCGATCGTGCATTTTTGATTTATGGGCGATCGCTCAACACTCTCTAACCCTAAGAATCTAATCATTGACAATAAGGGAAACTATTATGAAACTCACGGATTTGCCGCAAGATGTTCTGGATGATTTATGTCAAGATCAAGAGTGGCGTTTAGATATCGATCCAGGATTTGACAGCAAACACGAATTTTGGATGTCGTGGCATCATTTTATCAAGTTACCGGAGAAATCCTACTTTGAGATAACCGAAGATAGTCTGGCAGATTTTCTCACAGTTGAAGGATACAACTTGCTGCTGCCAGTGCCGCGATCGCACCATGCCAGTATTGATCCTATTCGATTGATTCCGAGTGCCGATCGACAGACACTCACCCTGTTTCTTCAGGACTCTTACCATAGCGATTGGTTTACAGAGCCCAGCGATGCTCGTTATGGATTTCTGGCGATCGCCGATCGCTACCAGAAGTTTGGTTGCGATTTCTATCTTGCCAGCTATTATCATTTTGCTTATCTCGTCGGCAGAGATTACGAAGTGGCTGTGGAGATTCTTACTCAGAAATTAGGTTAGCCCTGCATCATAAGCACACCGAAGCCGCAGAATCAAAAAACCCTCGATCGCTCAACTATCATCAGGTAACGGTGGCAATAATGCCTCTACTTGTACCAGCAAACTCGGCAAAATACTTGTAACAATGTTCCAAATAACTTCCGAACTCACTTGGTCATAACGATGAACTAAAATATTTCGTAAGTTAATCGCATTCCGCCAATCAATTTCGGGATGAAACTGCTGAAACTCAATCGAAACTCTCCTAGCTGCCTCACCCAAAATTCCCAACTGTCGCTCTACGGCACTTTGCATAAAAACATTTTCAAGATAAGTCTCGCATGAAGTATCCGCCGTAAACTCTTGAATCCGACGGATTGCTTGCGCCATGTCCCAAAGTGAAACACTATCCCGATTGTTGGCTTGCATAAATGACTCGATAGGTTTTCAAAATGTTAGATCGTAGATAAGGATTTTTTAACTGTTTTTTTTCCACCAAATCCACACAACGGTGAAATAAATCCTCGCTTTCCTCCTGCATACTTAATAAATGAGACAGGGTGAGACGGTGCGATGGCTCATAGGTGACTAATACATCCACATCACTATCAGGGCGAAAATCATCCCGCAGCACCGAGCCAAACAGGGCAAATTCGACAATGTTCCAGCGCTGGCAAAATTGGGCGATCGCATCGAGAGATACTTTTAGGCGATCGGTCATCACATATTCTAAATCTGATTGCAACTCAATCATGCGCGAGCCAACCTCCAATCTTGTAGCCTAACGTCTTTTAATTGTAACATCGCAGGTCTGACTGACCTTCAGATCCTAATGTTTAGGGTAGTTTTTACTTGACAAAGAGCTGGCATCGTTGCCCAACAGTGGGGACAAAACCAGCAAATTTCATGGTGCTGAATGTGCCGTAATAATGGATAAGAACAACAAGGACATTCGTGCATGACTTTTACCTCTGCGATTGATTATGGAAAAACAATTTTAGGAGCAGCTGCGTATCCTAGATAAAGATAGGCAGCCGATCGCAGTACAATTTCGGAATAGAGAATCTTTTGGATGTTTAAACTCGGCGCACGTTTTGCAGCGAAGTTGTAAGCCGCGATTTCCCCATCCAAACGGAAGTCACTATTTGTCAAGTAGTGGTCATAATTGTGCATTCCCTGAAAAATAAATCCATAGATGGGACTAGGATAAACGGTAGAATCATAACTGTCAGCGGATACCCAAAGTTGCCCTTGCTGAATATCTGCAAACATCTCTTCAGCATTCTCATAACGCATATAATCTGAAAATTTTAGATTTAAGGGCAATTGCTGGAACTCACCCATCAGCCAATCACAGAGTTGGGCGATGGTTTCATCTGAAATTTCGGCTGGCTTATTTTCCAGATAGAGTTTGGCGAGAGTTTCTACTTGGGATGCAGTTGTCTTTGTTTTTGTGAGAGTCATATCGCTACCCTTCTAACCTTGAACTACCTTTAGTATAACAGTCTTTATCAACAACTTCTATGAGCTAGCTCATAGTTGGAAGAGAAAATGTCAAGGTTATTTAATCGATCGCACTCCCTGTTAATTTGCCATTGCTAAAGGTACTTGCCGTGAAACGCAAGCTGCGGCTTTAATTAAATCTGCTGCTTTTTCGCCGATCGCAATTATCGGCCCATTCGTATTTCCTGTGGTGATTGTTGGCATGATTGACGCATCTACCACAC
>JAYTZD010000428.1:0-2977 GCA_043742065.1 Oscillatoriales bacterium | reverse complement strand
TTGGCGCAGGAGTTGGCGCAGGAGTTGGCGCAGGAGTTGGCGCAGGAGTTGGCGCAGGAGTTGGCGCAGGAGTTGGCGCAGGAGTTGGCGCAGTGGTGCTAAATTCAAAGGAACCGCTATCTACGATCGCACCTGGGATAGTATCACCATCTTGAGGACGAACTACACCTCGTTGATCCGTACCTGGTGCCCCAGCAGGAATTCCCTTATCAATGGCTGGACTACCTATCAGCAAAGGTCTAACTAAAGCGCCGTTGATAGTTGCTAGGGGGCCGAGTAATGGATCTGCGATCGTAATACTTGCGGTCGCATTGTAATCGTTGCCGTTATTAGTTTTTTTGACAGGCCACTGAAAATTACCACCTAAGTCAGTTAGTTCGCTACTGGTGTGTTGCTGAATTCCCCCCCAAGGATTACCCCCATTGGCGGATGTGTTGTTAGAAAAAATCGTGTTTTTGACGCTGACAGGCTTTCCCGCAGCAGCCGAGATGGCTCCACCAACCCAACCGGCGGAATTGTCGGCAAATGTACTGTTGACAATGGTTGTGGGGGCATAAAGGGCCATTGCACCACCGACATTGCCATAGCCATCAAGCTTAGTAGTAGTAACTTGGTTGCCAGAAAAGGTGCTGTTGGTAATCGTAGCAGGCGCATCCATGATCCACATGGCGCCACCTTGACCTGGGGCTTTGTTGCCAGCAAAGGTGGTGTTGGAGACCGTAAGTCCTTTGTTGACACCGTTGCTCAAGTTCACCAAGCCACCTCCAACTCCGTCGTTGCCGCCGGGAAGTCCTAAAACTTCGTTGTTTTGGAAGGTACTGTCTGCAACACTTACGCTGTCTTGGGTGCCGGTATAGAGGTAAGCTGCTCCGCCTTCGCCCCGGCCTTTGTTGTCTTGAAATACACTTTTGGTGATCTTAATTGTGCCGGAAGCTTCATTGGGATTGCTGGCGCGATCGGTATACAGTGCTCCACCGTAACCTCTTAAGAACGGTCTGGGCTGACCTGTGGCGAAAGTGGCTGCGGTGGTGTCGTTGCCGATGAATCGGGAGTTGTCAATTGTCAGCTTACCTTGCAGGCTGTTAATTGCCCCGCCGTTAATTCCTTTGTTGTTGGTGAAGTCGCTGTTGGTGACTGTAATAGCTTTGAAACTCAAAAAGCCGATCGCACCTGCACCCCGTTCATCGTTACCTGCGGTAGCTACGTTACCGTTGAATTTACTGTTGCTGACTGTCAGAGTATTGTTGAAATTGCCAAAAATTGCACCGCCACCTTTATCGGCGACGTTATTGTTGAACTGAACATTATCTACTGTCAGGTTTACTTCATCTTTTGTGCCGATCGCACCACCTGTATCAGTAGTTTTGCCCTTAGTAATGATCAGGTTTTTGACTGCAAAAGTGGTAGCAAAGTCAACGTTTGCATTGACAAAAAAGGCACGGGATGCGTTATTACCACTGATGGTTAAACCAGTCGCAGCAGCGCCATCAATCGTGATATTTTTGCCAGGGGGAATATCGAGTTGACCACTGGTGAGGGTGATGGTTTGGTTGGCTAAACCGGGTGCGAAAGTAATAGTATCGCCAGCGGCAGCGGATGCGATCGCAGCTCTCAGAGAACCTGCTCCACTATCGCTATTATTGGTAACGACGATATTAGCTAAATCACCTTGGTAATTTGCCATCACATCGGCGCTCAAGGCTAAGGGTGATTCAATCTCGCCCTTAGCAAATTCTAGGTTCCAATCGCCGTTGATGCCTGTTAAATTGGTGGATGCAGCAACATCTGCTCCGGTTAATTCAGAAATGCGATCGACGAAATTAGTGCCTGTACCCGATGCTACATCACAGCCGTAAAGCATGATGTCTGCTTTTTCTGATAGTCCGTTGTGCCACTTTTCTAACTGGCTCTTGTATTGCTCAATGTTGTCTGAACCCAGAGTAGTGTTGCCGAGTTGCAGATTGCCAGAATTACCGTGGGAAATGATGTGAACAGAATCGATCGCCCCGTTGGTAGAGGAGTAGTTTTCAATTTCTGAGGTGATTTGTTCGATGCCGCTTTTATTGCGATCGAGTATCACTACCTGCTGTCCTGACAGCGCTCCTGCCGCAATTGACTCATAATCTTCCACGCCAGAGTCAATGAATACTAAGGAACGTGGGGGAAGTTTTTCTAGTGAAGATTGTGAGTTAACTTGAGCGAACGTAGAATTCATGTTTGATACTCCATTAATGGCGTTATTGGTAGATACAGCCAGGGAGTAATGTTATCAGCCTTGTTTGATCGTATACTAACATCTAATTTCAATTATGTGCAATAGATAAACTGCTTTTTTTTAGTTTATTTTTATCCGGATTTCTGATTTTTCCCTTGTAGTTACACGCAATTATCGTGAAAAATATTGGCTATTTAAATAACAAAAATCCCATAAAATATACCAACACATAATTTACCCGACTCACGAAAGATACTTCTTAAATCCAGTGAATTAGGCAAAAGTAAGTTGATATTTAAGTCCTGATTTTTCTTTGTTGCCACTCAGGAAATATAGTGATTAATAGCAAATAATAGAATAGTTTAATTGGTTGAGAAATTAGGACACGGCAGTGCCGTGTCCCTACCAAATATAAGATCGTAGGGACACGGCACTGCCTTGGACTCTATCATTCCGGTGCTACCGGAATTAATATCACATATCTCAGTGTCACCTATTTCTGCTGGCTCTGCATCCGCGATCGCACGGAATTCATGTTCTGCGTAATTTCACTGATATCAATTCCGGTGGCACCGGAATGATCTAGAGGACACGGCACTGCCGTTTCCCTACCGCGATTAATTGTAGGGACACGGCATTGCCGTCTCCTAATTGTAGGGACACGGCACTGCCGTCTCCTAATTGTAGGGACACGGCATTGCCGTCTCCTAATTGTAGGGACACGGCATTGCCGTCTCCTAATTTCTTCTTGAGATCAAGAAT
>JAYTZD010000427.1:0-11901 GCA_043742065.1 Oscillatoriales bacterium | reverse complement strand
TTAGGAGTAAACCAATAAAAGCCCAGATTAATTCGATGGGAACAGGCATTCGATTTTAGATTTTAGATTTTAGATTTTAGATTACTGCTACATAACTTATATCAAGTATAGTCTTTGCGTCCAGGATTGTTTGAGTTCTGTTAGATACCCGACTGCTTAAAAAAGTCGGGTATCTGGGCATTATGAATTCAGCTCAAAATTCCCTGGAATTGGTGCTTCGCCGCCTTGAAGTCCGAGGGATTCAAGCATAGCTCGGTCTTGCTCTGCGGGTTGACCCATAGTAGTCAGATAATGCCCGACCAACATAGCATTAATTCCAGCTTTTAAGCCGAGGTGTTGTAGTTCTCCCATGACGGCTTCTCTACCTCCAGCGTAACGGATGATTTGAAGAGGAAGCATTAATCGAAAAATTGCGATCGCCTTTAATGCTTCGTAAGGGTTTAATTGAGGAACATCGCCCAAAGGTGTACCTTTTCTGGGAGATAGCAAATTCACCGGTACTGACTCAACTTCCAACTCGCGCAAACTCAAAGCTAAATCAATTCTATCTTCCCAACTTTCGCCCATGCCGATAATTCCACCGCTACAAGCTTGAATGCCGGCTGCTTTTAAGTTCTTAATTGTAGCAGTGCGATCGCTCCATTTGTGAGTTGTGACAATATTCGGGAAAAAGTTTTCAGACGCTTCTAAATTGTGGTTGTAGCGCGTTACTCCCGCCGCCCGCAATTCTTGAGCTTGTTCGACACTGACTTCTCCCAAAGCACAGCAAGGCTTAATATTGGTTTCGTCAATAATTCGGCGCACTGTGTGGAGAATTTCGTCAAATTCTGAGGATTTGGGGCTGTTATGTTTAATCCCTTTCCCTTGAGAAACCAGACAAAATCTTTTCGCTCCGGCTTCCTCGGCCGCCTTCGCTTGCGCTAGAATCTCATCGGAGGTTTTCAATCCATAAATCGGGACGCTTTCTCCTGGATGGTGAGCCGATTGAGAGCAAAAACCACAATTTTCCGAACAGTTGCCAGATTTGACATTGATGATGCTGCACAAGTCTACCGTATTGCCGCAGCAAGCTTGACGCACGCGATCGGCTGCTTCGCACAACAGTAAAATATTTTCTTGGCCATCGATTTCTGTCAGAGCCAGCGCTTCGTCTCTGTTGATCCGATATCCTGTAATTATTTGCTCTACGAGGCTATCTAACCGTTGTTGCAGGGGTGATTTTTCCGGCAAAAAGTCGATCGAGCCATGAGACAATGTTGATAGTGGCGCTTGCACCATATCTTGCACCTTATGAAAACAACCACCATTGTATGGTTTTCTGTACCTCAAGCCCGATCGCCTGATAATTTAATTCAGGATTTTCAAGTAAATTTAGATTCTTTATATTTTATTAATAGACAATTGTCAAGTTCGCTAATCACTAAAATGTTAAATTTTTGTAAAGTGTAAAGATTCTTAACCTAAGCTTTACTTTTGAACGTTATGCTGATGCCGGACACCCTGTATCAGAATCAAATCTTTATACCCATGCTTTTTCGTATTAACCTGATTAATTCAAACCGGCTGACCACCGCAATTTCCGCAATGGCGATCGCACTCAGCTTAGCAGCTTGTGGCGGCGGCAGCACAACCAGCAGCAGCCCCAGCCCGGCTGACACCGCAGCATCCCCCGGCGCATCCCCTGTTGCAGCCACCGGCACTACTGCCCCCACTAAACTCGCCCTAGCCTCAGACGTAGCCATCACCGCAGCCGGCGCGTCATTCCCCGCCCCCCTGTACCAGCGTTGGTTTCAAGACTTCAACAAAATCAACCCCAAAGTACAAATTAACTATCAATCAGTAGGCAGCGGCGCCGGAGTCGAACAGTTTACCAAAGGCACGGTAGACTTTGGTGCTAGCGACACCGCCATGAAAGACGATGAAATCGCCAAAGTTCCAGCAGAAAAAGGCGTCATACTGTTGCCAATGACAGCCGGCAGCATCGTCATCGGCTACAACCTCGCAGATGTACCCGAACTCAAACTGCCCAGAGACGTTTACACAGAAATCTTCCAAGGTAAAATTACCAAATGGAACGACCCCAAAATTGCAGCAGCCAATCCGGGTGCTAAATTGCCAGACCAAGCCATCACCGTCGTCCACCGTTCCGATGGTAGCGGCACCACCGCCGTATTCACCAAACACCTGAGTGCCATTAGCCCCGACTGGAAAAGTACCATAGGCGATGGCAAAACAGTACAGTGGCCCAAAACAGGTACTTTTCTCGGCGCAAAAGGCAACGAAGGTGTCACAACCCAAGTTCTGCAAACTGCCGGTAGCCTTGGCTATGTAGAATACGGCTACGCTAAAAACAACAATCTCAAATTTGCATCGCTACAAAACAAAGCAGGCACATTTGTCACACCTAATGACGAATCAGCTTCTGAAGCTTTAGCAACAGTACCACTTCCAGAAAATCTGCGAGCATTTATCGAAGACCCAGAAGGTGCTAAATCATATCCAATTGTTACCTACAGTTGGATGTTAGTCCCGAAAACAGTTGCTGACCCCAATAAAGCCAAAGCGATCGAGGCGATGGTAGAATACGGCTTGAATGAAGGTCAAAAAGTTAGTTCCGAATTGGGCTACGTTCCTCTGCCCCAAAGTGTTAAAGAAAAAGTAGCCTTAGCAGCCGACGGCATCAGCGCTGACTACAAAATTGAAATTGGCAAATAGTAATTGAAGTCAGTTGTCAATTGGCAGTTGTCAATTGGCAGTTGGCAGAGGGAAAAAAGCCCTTTGGCTTAGTGAGTGGGTAAAAAGAAAGAAGAAGAAGAGAGATATTTCTGTAGGGGCGGGTTCACCAACAATAATTGCCGAAAACCCACAATTTCATAAACCCGCCCTCACCCAACGGTCAATCGCACTATTATTGGGTTTTTTGTCTATGATTTCAGATAATCAGACCGCTCAATCAGAAAGTCGATCGCGCTCTGGGCTAGAAAAGTCTTTAGACCAAAGCTTTATCTGGCTAACTAGGGTTTTGGGAATCGGAATTGGGGTAATTTTGCTAGTAATCGCCCTTACGGTTGCTTACAGGGCCTTACCTGCAATTCAACAGTACGGTTTAGGATTTTTATTTGGCAGTGATTGGAATCCGGTTAAAGAAGAGTACGGCGCGTTGCCGATGATTTATGGGACGATCGTCAGTTCTGCGATCGCGCTCCTAATTGCAGTACCATTGGGAGTAGGAACTGCTATCTTCTTAAGCGAAGATTTTCTACCACTACAAATCCGCACAGCATTAGTTTTTTTAGTAGAACTCCTCGCCGCCATTCCTAGCGTAGTTTACGGTTTGTGGGGAATTGCTGTATTAATTCCAATTATTACTAACATCGGCAAGTTTCTCAACAGCAGTTTCGGATGGCTACCGATTTTTAGCACCTCGCCAGTTGGGCCGGGAATGTTACCAGCCGGAGTAATTTTGGGAATCATGACTTTGCCCATTATTACTGCTATCTCCCGCGATTCTTTAGCAAGTCTTCCTCCCGAATTGCGACAAGCATCTTTAGGTTTAGGAGCAACTCGCTGGACAACCATTTTTCGAGTGCTCGTACCTGCTGCTTTCTCCGGTATTGTCGGCGGAATCATGCTCGGTTTGGGTCGCGCGATGGGAGAAACGATGGCTGCAACTCTGTTAATTGGCAATTCCAATCAGTTAAGTGCTTCTCTGTTAGCCCCTGCAAATACTATTGCTTCTTTGATGGCAAATCAGTTTGCGGAAGCGTCTGGCTTGCAAGTAGCAGCTCTGATGTACACGGGGCTAATTCTGTTTATTCTGACGCTGATTGTGAATATCTTAGCTGAGTGGATTGTTTCTAGAGTCAGGGCTAAGTACAACTAAAGGTTTGCTGCAATTTTCCATAAACTTGTAATTTATGTCAAATATCCCATCGGAAGATCAAAGCTCTTCTACCTCGAATCTAGGCAGTTTGAAGAAAGTTAAAGGCAGTTCACAATCGCTGTTCAATATGGCGATGACAGTATTAGCGGGAGCCTGTTTGGCAATTACTCTATTGCCTTTGTTTGCAGTGCTGTCCTACGTCACTATACAAGGTTTCAATCGCCTGAATTTAGACTTATTTACTAAGCTACCACCAGCGCCCGGACTATCGGGAGGTGGTATTGCGAATGCAATTCTCGGTACATTGATGACGGTGGGAATCGCTTCTCTGATTGCTGTTCCTTTTGGTATATTAGCCGCCGTTTATTTGTCTGAATTTAGCAGTGGAAATATAGCTCGTTGGGTGCGCTTTGCCACTAATGTCCTCAGCGGAGTTCCTTCGATTATTGCGGGGGTATTTGCCTACGGTTTATTTGTGGTAAATATGGGAGGCTTTTCGGCAATTGCAGGTGGTGCGGCGCTGGCTGTGCTGATGTTGCCGACGATTGTGCGAACTACTGACGAAGCTCTACAAATCGTCCCTCAAGATATCAGATGGGCATCTGTTGGTGTGGGTGCTTCTAATTATCAAACGGTGTTGCAGGTGGTTTTGCCTGCGGCTATTCCGGCTATTTTAACTGGTGTGACTCTGGCAATTGCCCGCGCTGCTGGAGAGACTGCTCCTTTGATTTTTACGGCGCTGAATTCTCCTTTTTGGCCGGCTGGGTTTGATAAGCCAACTCCGAGTCTTTCGGTTTTGGTGTACAACTTTGCAACGGTTCCTTTTAAGGCGCAGAAAGAGTTGGCTTGGGCGGCATCTTTGATTTTGGTGTTCATGGTTTTGTTGACGAGTATTCTGTCTCGCTGGGCGACTCGCCAAAAGGTTTATTAGTCATTGGGCATTAGTCAGTAGTCATTAGTCAGTAGTCATTAGTCATTGGTAGCAGCTAACAACTGTCAACCCTCAACCCTCAACCCTCAACTGTCATTTGTAAAGTTCGATTGGAGTATTAACTGTATGATGATGCAAGTGGAACAAAAGACTGAAACGGTTTTACAGGTAGACAATATTAATATTTTTTACGGCGGTTTTCAAGCTGTGAAAAATGTTTCGATGGCGATTCCCAAAAATCAGATTACTGCTTTTATTGGGCCGTCTGGATGTGGCAAAAGTACGATTTTGCGATGTTTTAATCGTCTCAATGATTTGGTTAATGGTTTTCGTTTGAATGGCCAAATTTATTATCGTGGTCAAAATATCTATGATCCTGATATTGATGCTGTGGAGGTGCGCCGCCGGATTGGGATGGTGTTTCAAAAGCCGAATCCTTTTCCGAAGTCGATTTATGACAATATTGCTTACGGTGCAAGGGTTAATAATTATAAGGGAGATATGGATGAGTTGGTGGAAAAATCGCTTCGCCAATCTTATTTGTGGGATGAGGTGAAGGATAAGCTGAAGCAAAGTGGTTTTTCGCTTTCGGGTGGCCAGCAGCAGCGTTTGTGTATTGCTAGGGCGATCGCAATTAATCCTGATGTAGTATTAATGGATGAACCTTGCGCTTCTCTTGATCCGATTTCTACTGTGAAAATTGAGGAGTTGATGCGGGAACTGAAGGAGAAGTATACGATTGTGATTGTTACTCACAATATGCAGCAGGCTTCTCGTGTTTCTGATATGACTGCTTTTTTCAATGCTAAGCTTTCTGATGATGGAAAACGGTTTGGCTATCTTGTTGAGTGTGATAAGACTGAGGTGATTTTCCAAAATCCGAAGGAACAGTCTACGATGGAATATGTTAGTGGTCGTTTTGGTTAATTTGTTGTAAGTGATATCAATTTCGGCAGCATCGGAATTATTAGTAGCGGGAATTAGGACACGGCAGTTTAGCAGCAATTAGGACACGGCAGTGCCGTGTCCCTACAATATTATTTTGGGTAGGGAAACGGCACTGCCGTGTCCTGATTAGCTTAACTTAACGGAACATACTGCTAACAGAGCTATCTTCGTGAATTCGCCAAATAGTTTCTCCTAGCAAATTGGCTACGGAAAGCACAGTCAATTGCGGGAAACGCTTGTCTTCTGGTACAGGAATTGTATTTGTGACTATTACTTCTTCCAAGACGCCACTGGACAAACGCTCGATCGCCGGAGGTGAAAAAACAGCATGAGTAGCACAAGCATACACTTGCCTAGCACCTTCGCGACGTAACAATTTCGCCCCTTCACAAATCGTGCCCGCAGTATCGATCATGTCGTCCACTAACACTGCTGTTTTGCCTCTGACATCCCCGATGACGTTCATCACTTCGGCGACGTTGTGAGCTTGACGGCGCTTGTCAATAATTGCCAACGGCGCGTCATTTAGCTTTTTCGCAAAAGCTCTCGCCCTGGCGACTCCGCCGACATCGGGCGAAACCACAACAATATCGGTCAATTGCTTACTCTTGAGATAATCTAGGAGTATGGGAGACCCGTAAACGTGGTCGAAAGGAATGTCAAAATAACCTTGAATTTGAGCTGAGTGCAAATCCATTGCCAAAATGCGACCAGCCCCAGCTTCAGTAATCAAATTAGCTACCAATTTTGCGGTAATTGATTCTCTTCCTGCCGTTTTGCGATCGGCTCTAGCATACCCATAGTAGGGAATTACGGCAGTAACTTGTCTTGCCGAAGCGCGGCGACAAGCATCGATCATGATTAACAATTCCATGAGACGATCGTTTACTGGGCAGCAAGTTGGCTGAATCAAGTAAACATCGCAACCCCGAATCGATTCTTGAATTTGAACATATAGTTCCCCATCAGCAAACCGCTTACGAACCATCGGCCCCAAATCGATCCCCAGATAACGTGCCACCTCTTGGGCGAGGGGAACATTGGCAGAACCAGAGAACAGCCGCAGACGGTCATTAGCGGAAGCCGGCGGTTCGGGAAGCGAAAGCGGTAAAGTAGCAGAACGGATCACAGCAGGCCTCTTGCAAGACATTATTTTACGGCTATCTTACCATCGGAAACTCCAAATTTGGCAAGCCTAAATGAGTTGTATAGTCTTTATCGGGAAATTGGGTACTTTTGGGCATTGGGCATCGGGCATCGGGCATCGGGCATCGGGCATCGGGCATCGGACTCACCAGCTTACCTCACTTTTTTGAGAATCGTTGTAGAACGAATTTGTATCAAAAACGGTTTTTTTGATTGGCATAAATGGTTCATGCTAGTTATGCTATATATGGCAATTTATGGATGATTGAATTTTGGTGCGATCGAGCTGGCGATCGATCAAAAAACCATAAACTTGCAAAAAGCTGCAAAAAAAGTTAAGAATTTGAAGCAGACCCCTGATTGTTGAGTCCGGGCAAAATAAGGTTTAAATCGATGAGCTTAAAAGAACGAATTGACGCAGAAATCAAAGCAGCTATGAAGTCCAAGGACAAAGTTCGCTTGGAAACTGTTCGTGGTATCAAGAAATTTATCATCGAAAAAGAGGTCAGCGTTCGTCCTTCGGGACAAGAGGGGCTGACGGAATCTCAGGAAATGGAAATTTTGGTGCAAATAGCGAAACAGCGCCGGGATTCGATCGAACAATACCGCAAAGGTGGCCGCGAAGATTTGGTGGCACAAGAGGAAGCGGAGTTGGTAATTCTGGAAGAGTATTTGCCGCCACAGATGTCTGATGAAGAGATAAGTGGAGTGATTGATGAAGTGATTGCTTCGGCGGGCGTGACGTCTGCTAAGGAGATGGGGAAGGTGATGGGGGCGGCGATGCAGCAGCTTAAGGGTAAGGCTGATGGTAAGAAAATTCAAGACATGGTGAAAGCTAAGCTTAATCCTTAGTCATTAGTCATTAGTCATTGGTCATTAGTCATTAGTCATTAGTCATTGGTCATTGGTCATTGGTCATTGGTCATTGGTCATTGGTTCAGAACGAAGAATGTAGGGGCAAACCCCCCGTGGTTGCCCCTCTCCTTAAATTTATCAAAAAAATTGGTTTCTGAAAGTTGCGTAAAAAAACGTAAGATGCTAACTTTGGTCGGGACTGGGAGCTAAAGGCTGTGAAGATGGTATTGAGACTGAAAAACCCAGGATTTTAAGCCTCTCAGCGATCGTCTATTTTTAAACATTGTCTACTTAAATTTATGCAGCCACCTATTGCTATTGGAACTATTCTACAAAACCGTTACCGCTTACTGAATATTTTAGGTCAAGGAGGATTTGGCCGGACTTATTTGGTGGAAGATTTGGGACGGTTTCAAGAACGTTGTGCCCTGAAGGAATTTATTCCGGTACAAAGTGGGCCTTATGTTTTGGAAAAGTCGAAGGAATTGTTTCAAAGAGAGGCGGCGATTCTTTATCAAATTCAGCACCCGCAAATTCCGCAGTTTCGGGCAATATTTGAGGAGAGTCAGCGTTTGTTTTTGGTGCAGGATTATGTGGAAGGGATGACTTATCGGGAACTGTTGCTCGATCGCACTTCAACGGGCCGCACATTCAATGAAACTGAAGTTTTGGTGTTTATCCGCCAAATGTTGCCTGTGTTGGCTCACATCCACGCACGGGGCATCATTCACCGTGACATTTCGCCGGAAAATATCATCCGCCGTGAAAATGACCAAATGCCTGTGCTGATTGACTTTGGGGTGGTGAAGGAACTTGCGACGAAAGTGCAGTCTCCTGAAGGCACTGCTCATGCGACAACTGTGGGTAAAATTGGTTATGCGCCGATCGAACAATTGCAAAGTGGGCGAGCCACAGCCAGCAGCGATCTGTATGCTTTAGCTGTAACTGCGATCGTGCTGCTGACAGGGAAAGAACCACAGGAATTGCTGGATCAGACTACGCTGCTGTGGAATTGGCAGCAGAAAGTGCAGGTGAGTAATGATTTTGCTTTGGTGTTAAATCGGATGTTGAATCGGAGTCCAGCCGATCGCTATCAGTCAGTTAGTGAAGTGGCTCAAGCACTGGATGGACAAACCAATCCCTATGCTAACCCTCAAAGTGGATCTCTGACTCAGCCACCAATGTCGTCGAATGTTTCGCAGGTAGCAACGGTGGCTGTGGGTAGGCGGCCAGATGCGATCGCCCAAAGTTCCCATCCGCAAAACCAGCCAGATCCAGTCATCAATCCTGGGAGCGATTCTTTGTGGGATAATCCGGTAGCTGCGATCGGGCTTGGTGCAGGTTTGGTCATCTTGACAGGCTTCGGTTCCTGGGCCTTGGTAGGTTCATTTCTGAATAAGGGATCACAGCCAACCCAGACTCCACCAGCACTCACAAGTCCAAGTCCAGAACCATCACCGATACAAACTCCAGAACCATCGCCGATACGAACTCCAGAACCCACCCCAGAACCAGCCCCAGAACCCACCCCAACTCCCACCCCAGAACCAATTCCAGAACCATCTCCAGAACCAATCCCAGAACCATCTCCAGAACCAATTCCAGAACCAACTCCAGAACCAATCCCAGAACCGTCGCCAACTCCCACCCCGGAACCGAAACCACCACTAACTCCGGAACCGAAACCAACTCCCGCCCCGACTCCACCACCTAAACCAACTCCGGCACCGACTCCGCCACCCAAACCAACTCCGACACCTAAACCAACTCCGGTACCAACTCCAGCGCCAACTCCAGCGCCAACTCCAGCACCAACTCCGGCACCAACTCCGGCACCAACTCCCGCCCCGGCTGAAACTCCGGCACCAACTCCGGCACCAACTCCGGCGGCTGAAACTCCAACGCCATCACCGGCTCTTTAAATGCTTCTGGCAAAATTCTCTTAGACTGATGTTGAGGCCAATTACCCATTACCTATTAGCTATTCATGAATTCGCTGCTAATTACTGGAACTGATACCGACGCCGGCAAAACTGTTTTGACCAGTGCTCTAGCCGCTTATTGGCAAATGTACTGCTCCGATCGCACTTTGGGAATTATGAAGCTGTTGCAAACGGGAACAGGCGATCGGGAACTCTACACCCGTTTATTTGCCCTCGACCAATCCCCCGAAGAACTCAACCCATTGCACTTTAATGAGCCTCTAGCACCGCCGATTGCAGCCGAACGGGAAGGCCGACATATTGAACTAGAAAAGGTGTGGACGGCGCTGCAAAGCCTCAAGGAACGCAAGGATTTTGTGTTAGTGGAGGCTTTGGGGGGGCTGGGTTCCCCTGTGACGCGGGAACTGACGGTGGCTGATATTGCCAGAGATTGGCGCATGAGGGGGGTTTTGGTGGCACCTGTGAGGTTAGGTGCGATCGGGCAAATTGTAGCGAATGTGGCTCTCGCCAGACAAAGCGGGTTTAAGCTTAGAGGTATTGTCCTGAACTGTGTTAAAGCTGCTTCTGAGCAAGAAATTGCCGATTGGGCTCCGATCGACTTAATTGAGTCATTAACTCAAATACGTGTTTTGGGTATTGTTCCACATTTGGATGACCCAAATGACCTGACTAAATTAGCTAAAGCTGCTTCAGAATTAGATTTGGAACGATTGTTGCATGGAGTTAATTTGGTTCATCAGACTGCTGCTAAATAACCCCATTCTCAACACCTATCTTGCTCAATCTTCTCTTTCTCTGTGTACTCTGCGCCCTCTGTGGTAAAAAATCTTAGATTTTATTTTAACCGCAGAGACCGCAGAGAGCGCAGAGAAGAAAAAAAGAGAGTTTTACTGTTATAAGGAGAATGAGAAATGGTTTCTACTTTACCAAATTTAACTTCTGTCGATTCATCTCAATTACGACTTGAGATTAGAAGTTTGCAGCCGCAGTTAGTAGAATGGCGACGGCGTTTGCATCAAAAACCTGAGTTGAGTTTTGAGGAGAATTTAACGGCGGAGTTTGTTTCGCAAAAGTTGCATGAATGGGGAATTGAGCATCAAACTGGTATTGCTAAAACTGGGATTGTCGCAACTATAGACAGTGGCAAACCTGGGCCAGTTTTGGCAATTCGGGCTGATATGGATGCTTTGCCAATTCAAGAGGAAAACGAGGTTGATTATCGATCGCAACATCCAGGAATTATGCACGCTTGTGGCCATGACGGTCATACTGCGATCGCCCTTGGTACCGCTTACTATCTAGCAAAGCACAAACACAGCTTTTCTGGCCAGGTAAAAATGATCTTCCAGCCAGCGGAAGAAGGCCCAGGTGGCGCTAAGCCGATGATTGAAGCCGGGGTTTTAAGGAATCCTGATGTTGATGCGATCGTTGGCTTGCATTTGTGGAACAATCTACCTTTAGGCACTGTAGGCGTGCGTAGCGGTGCGTTGATGGCGGCTGTGGAAACTTTTGATTGCACAATTTTGGGCAAAGGTGGGCATGGTGCGATGCCTCATCAGACTGTAGATGCGATCGTCGTTGCAGCCCAAATTGTCAGCGCTTTACAGTCGATTGTAGCGCGGAATATTGACCCGATCGACTCCGCAGTCGTAACAGTCGGTAAATTCCACGCAGGCCATATCCACAACGTCATTGCTGATACCGCTCAAATTGGTGGCACGGTGCGCTACTTCAAGCCAGCATATCAAGGTTATTTTGACAAGCGAATCGAGCAAGTAATTGCCGGAATTTGTCAAAGTTATGGCGCAAATTACAAATTCGATTATTCTTTCTATTACCCGCCGACAATCAACGATGCCAAGATGGCTGAATTGGTGCGTAGTGTCGCAGAATCAGTTGTGGAAACTCCAGCAGGAATCGTGCCGGAATGTCAAACAATGGGCGGGGAAGATATGTCATTCTTTTTGCAAGAAGTTCCCGGTTGCTATTTCTTTTTGGGTTCAGCAAATGCAGAGAAAAACTTGGCTTACCCGCACCATCACCCGCGCTTTGATTTTGATGAAACTGCGTTGGGGATGGGTGTAGAAATGTTTGTGCGCTGTGTGGAAAAGTTTTGTGGGATAAATTAAAAGCAACTTTTAAGCACCGCGATGATAGAGGAGACGGCAGTGCCGTGTCCCTACAATGTTATTTTC
>JAYTZD010000426.1:0-1361 GCA_043742065.1 Oscillatoriales bacterium | reverse complement strand
TATCTATGACTTTCTGGCAACAACTTTCACCCTGACATTACCTGACATCTCCCAACCGCTGCTGATTGGAGTAGCGAATAGTCTCGTTTCTTTGTGTTATTTTGCGATCGCCTCGCTGATTAGCTTAGGTTTGTGGCGAAACCGTGAATTCGGTTTCGACACCTTCGCTACCGTTACAGCATTTATATTTTGGAGTTGTGCCTTTGGGCACAGTGGTCATGCCGCCGAACACTTGGGATTGCCACACTCCCCAGTTTTGCAAACTATTTCCGATTGGATGACTGTAATTCCGGCGATCGCCTTTTTAAGCCTCTCCAACCGCTACAGCTTATTAGTAGGTTCCACCCAAATTCTGCAAGCCAAAAAAGATACAGAACAAGCACTTAGCGAAACTACTCAGCGATTCCAAGGAATCTTCGATCAAGCTTTTCAATTAATCGTGCTTTTGGAACCAGACGGTACTCTCATCGAAGCCAATCAAACAGCTCTGGATTTGGGCAATTACCAGGCATCAGAGGTGCTGGGGCGGAAGTTTTGGGATACACCTTGGTGGGAGTTATCCCCAACTAACCAGCAACAGCTAAAAACTCATATTCAACAAGTATCCGTAGGTAAATTTGTTCGTTCAGAATACGAAATAGCTGGTATCAATAACCAAATCATAGTAATTGACCTGTCCTTTAAACCCCTATTAAATGAAGCAGGAGAAGTTTTTCAGATCCTCGCCGAAGGTCGTGACATTACTCAGCCGAAAGAAACAGAATCTAAATTGCGGCAGCTAACAGCGGAATTAGAACAGCGAGTGCAGAAAAGAACCGAACAGATTTCGCAAGCCAATGTACAATTGCAGCAAGAAATTGGCGATCGCAAACAAACTGAAATTGAAAATAAAAGATTAATTGCGATCGTCGAAAACAGCTCCGATTTTATCGGTGTAGCAACCATGGAGGGAGAGTCAACATATCTGAATCCTGCTGGAATGAAGCTAAACGGAATTCAAAATATCGAAGAACTCAAAACCAAAAGTATATTAGAAGCCTTCTCCGAGGAAGATGCGAAAGTATTCCAAGAAGAAATGATTCCTGCTGCTATCCGAGATGGGTTGTGGGAGGGCGAATTCCGGTTGAGAAACCATCAAACAGGCGAAAGCATTCCGGTTGACTTTACATTATTTACTCTCAAAGACCCAGAAACAGGGGAACCTATTGGCTTAGCAACTGTGACGCGCGACATTCGCGATCGCAAACGGGCAGAAGAAATCCTGCGCGATCGCGAAAGACTATTCCGAGCCATTTTTGACCAATCATTTCAATTCATGGGGCTACTCAAACCAGACGGCACTATTTTGGAAATCAACCAAA
>JAYTZD010000425.1:0-5903 GCA_043742065.1 Oscillatoriales bacterium | reverse complement strand
CTTAGGAGCGTAGTTCAACAAAGGAAGCGCCACGTTATAATCTCCGTTATCTCAAATTTTCAGAAATAGCTGATACTGCGATCGGCCAGCGTAATGCTACAACTAGCCAATATATAGATTAGGGGATTCTCGCAGTCTAAATCTGATTTTCCTGATTTTTTGCAACAATCTGTAATATTTGTTGACTGTTGGCAGTTGACGGTTGCCTTTCCCTGAGCGGAGTCGAAGGGTCGAAGGGTCAGTTGTCAGTTAACCACCGCCTCATAAATTACCAGCCCAGAGCCGAATAAAACTGAGTGGTAGCGACATCAGTAACTGCTGAGTCTTTGGCTGCATCCGCATCTGGTTCCACGCGAATTTCGGTACAAAAAGTGGAAGTGCTGAAACCGCCAAAGCGCTTTACCGTACTTGTCCGCATCCGCACATTGGGGTTCGCAAACCAGAAACGCTCGATCGAACTCATGGTCTCATATTCGGTAATCAACAGCAGCCCATCCTCGTCATCCATCTCAAAACGGCCCGCCACTGGCACAATTTCAGCATAGCCGCGTTCCCGCAACATCAAACCCTGGCGCGGATTTTCAGGATCGGGGACGATCGCAAACACCGTAGATCCTTTATGATTTTCATCATCCTTATCCCACGCCATCGAGCCGTGCCAAGTCACAAAAGCGCCTCCAGCAGCCCGAATCGGGTCAACTTCGTGCATCTGACAAATCTCAGCCACTCGTGCGTCTTCTGCGCCCAGGGCTATCACCTCAATATTTGAATCCCCCATCTCCGCTTGGCGGAAAGCAAGGTGGTGAGTGGTGCGGTGCGATCGCCACTCCCCTGCACTGCTGTGAAAAAACTCCATTGCATCCATAGTAAATAACTCCTTTGGCTTAGGCTTCGCGGTTTGTACGTTTTTTTATGATAGAGCTCTCCCCACTTAGATGTACTTTTGCGGCACAAATTAGTTGCAAAATGTATACTTTGGACATATTGTCAAGTCAATGTTATGATAGTTTACAATGGAGGGGATACAAAATATCTTGCAAAACGTCATCTGATATATCTCATCTCAATTCATGTAGCAAAGTGGAGGAGTGATTTATGGATATGCCTATAAGTCTAAGCGTGGAACAGCAGTTCAAACTGCAAGTGTTGCGAGAACAAGTCAAAACCTTAAGTCAAAATGAAGCCCAGGAATATCTCCTAGAAGTCATGCGGCAAAATATGGTCAAAGAAAATCTGTTAAAGTTTTGGATGAAGAAAGGCTGATCAGTAGGTTAACCGAATTGAACATAAAATGCGATCGCGCTTAGATACCCGACTTCTCTGAGAATTCGGGCATCTAACTTTGTCTCAATTCCTTTTAGTCGTTGGTAAGGCTAAAGGTTGGCTGTTTTTCTTAGGCCGATTGGGCTTCTTCTTAGTTTCTGGTTTTGCTGGTGGTGGTGGAGGAAAAGTAGCCGCGCGTCTGGGTATTTGTAGCGCTGTTCGGAATGCAGAAATTGGGAAAAAAGTTCTAAATCTAGACAGCCGATCATTAAGAGATTCCGGCGCATCTTCCCACAAACTTTCATAGTAGAAGAAAGCGACACCTAAGCCATATTCTTGGACTGCGTGTACCTGGGATTGAATTTGCTGCATCGATACTGGGCGATTCCTCAAACCAGTCATAATCCCAACTCCTGTAGGAATCTTCTTCTGGGTTTCTTGCATTTCTGGACGGTTAATCTTATCCACAAACGATTCTAAATTGGGGCGGTAAACTTGGACAATTAGTTCGTCAGCAATATCCAAACGCACCCAAGCTAGCCAATCTTGCAGGTGATGCTTGTAAGCAAATTCGTAGTAATTGGGAGAAATCGAGAAAATTGCATTGGGTTTAACTGCTTTTACGGCTTGATTTAGTTGCGACATAAATGCCGTAATTTTATTGGCTCGCCACCGTACCCAAGCGGGGTCTTCAAAGTTAGTTGGAGGAGCTTTTTTGGTTTCTTTGGTATACAGTGCAACTGTATAAGCATCGTAGCCAAATTCCGATGGCAAACTCATATGATCGTCAAATTGAATGCCGTCAGAATTGTATTGAGTAGTTACTTCCAATACGATTTCAGTAATAAACTTTTGGACTTCTGGATGGAAAGGATTGAGCCAAACTACTTCGCCACCAGCTTCATTTGATGTTTGACTACCGTCTTGTTTTTGGGTTAGCCAATCAGGATTATTTAATGCTAATTCTGAAGTGGGAGGAGCCATGAAGCCAAACTCAAACCAGGGAATTACTAGCAATCCTTGGCGGTGAGATTGAGCAATTAAATCTGCGAGCATATCTTGTCCATCTAAGCCTCTGTAAACAAAGGGCTGAATTTCTCTTTGCTGCGCTACAGGGCTGGGATACATTGCATAGCCGGAATTCCAAACTACCGGATAAATAGTGTTAAAATTTAACTGCTTTAGTTGACTAACAGCATCTGCCACTTTGCGTCTGTCTCTGAGGATGTCTTTGTCGTTTGTTGTCATCCAAACACCTCGGATTTCCTGACGGGGTTGCTGAGATAGCGCAGACATCCAGAAGTTGTTTGCGAACAATACTGCCATGAATGAAATTGCAAATAGAAGCGGGAGAAGAGGTTTTATCGATCGCAGCCAACCGCGAGGAATGATGCGTAATGTCATAATGTTGAATAGTGAGTTACCTATTTAAATGCACCCAGGCATAATTTACTGATAACATTTATTTGTTCTACAGTCTACAGCCCTTACTATCAGGAAATCTGGGGGCAACTGCTGAAGTTGACACCAATGGGCTATATCATAATAGTACAACCAGGAATGAGTAACGAGTAATGATGTTCAGAAAAATTGGATTTTGGCTACTTTGGATTGGATTTAGCACCTACGCTTTTGTGTTTGCACCTCCAGACAGCCCGGAAACATTGACCCTAATCACAAATCTTTCCACTGGCAAAGTAGCAGACATCAACCCTTTAATTGTCGCGTTGTTCAACATCATGGGAATTTGGCCACTCATCTACAGTTGCGTGCTGTTTGCTGACGGGAGAGGACAAAAAATACCTGCATGGTTATTTGCTACTTTATCCTTTGGTGTCGGCGCATTTGCCTTAGTACCTTATTTAGCCCTGCGCGAACCTAACCCAGAATTTTTAGGCAAAAAAAACGTTTTTTTAAAGATATTGGATTCCCGTTTTACTGGAATTATATTAACATTAGGTGCTGTGGCTTTAGTTGCATTAGGCTTGACAAAAGGCGATTGGTCTGATTTTGTTCAGCAGTGGCAAACCAGCCGTTTTATCCACGTCATGAGTTTAGATTTCTGTATGCTTGCGGCGTTGTTTCCGGCATTGCTGGCAGATGATATGGCGCGCCGAGGAATGCAGAATACCACAGCATTTTGGGCTGTAACATTAGTGCCTTTATTTGGCCCGCTGGCTTATCTGTGTACGCGCAAGTCGTTGCCAGAAAATGCTGCGGAAACTGTTACAAATTAGACAGCATTGCTGACCATTATCAGTTTAATCTAGGACTTAATCAAAAGTAATTATGCAAGCAACAGGCAAGATGCCTGTTCCACAAAATTTAGAAACAGGCAAGATGCCTGTTCCACAAAATGAAAAAATTTCCGATTATCGGCATCACAACATATAACCGCTGTCAAGCAGGCGAATATCGCTTAAATGGATCTTATATTGATGCAGTGCAAGCGGCTGGTGGCATCCCGATTTTACTGCCGCCTAATCAATTAAATCCGGCTAGTATTTTTGATGCAGTAGACGGTTTGATTTTTTCCGGTGGTGGAGATATTAACCCAGAACTTTATGGCGGTTTGCCCGATCGCACAGTTTACGCGATCGATGCAGAACGTGATAACTTTGAACTAAGCTTAGCCAAGCTAGCTTTGAAAGCTGACATACCTGTTTTGGGGATTTGTCGCGGAATGCAAATCCTGAACGTAGCCAGCGGTGGCAGTTTGGTGATTCACGTACCGGATGCTTACGGTATGGAGGTTAGTCACGGATCGGGAATTCCCCCTCGTGCGATCGAGCATACCATTGAAATTGAGCCAAACAGTCGCCTCGCCAAAATTATGGGAACAACTTCCACAACCATTGTTTCCTGGCATCATCAAGCAGTGCGAAAAGTAACATCCGATTGGCGAATTGCAGCCGATGCACCTGACACATTGGTAGAAGCAATGGAACATCAAAATCACCCTTGGATGATAGCAGTGCAGTGGCACCCGGAAATGTCGCCAAAATGTTCAATAAACTCTCGAATTTTTCAGGCTTTTGTGGAAGCAGCCACTGCAAAATCTATGAATTCTACCAAATCTGCCTCAAATCTAATTCATACATTATAATATTCAGTCGTTGTTTACATTTTTTTCGCACTCCCTTTTTGTAACTTCATGGCGGTAGCGAAACATATCTGTTAGCCGTATCTCCACCCACCAACCTAATAATAAATCAACAATTGGGCCACCCGGTATCGAAAATGCGATCGCATCCGTCAATCTAGTTTGACCATTTTCTGTGGTAAACTCGTGTCGATGAATCCAACTCGCCATTGGCCCCTCAGTTTGCTCATCCACAAACAACCGATACTGTTCGCACTCAGTGTGAGTCGCCACCCATTTTACCGGAATTGGCCCCAATGAAAGGCGAAATTCAGATACAGCACCCACACCCAGTCCACCTTCGCGGCGAATGATTTTCACAGGTTGCCAAGGCGGAGTCAAAAGTTGCAGAATATCCGGTCTTTCGTGAAAGTTCCAGACAGTTTCAACAGCAGAATTAATTAGGGATGAATATCGAAAGTTAGGCATTTTTTGAATATTGCTAAACAGTTAATTGCGCTGGAATTTCAGCATTTACATGATTATCCTCTGTATCTGTACAAACAGCAACAGTTAGCTTTAATCCCAGAGCTTTCAGCCAAGTTCCCAAACTATAAATCGCATCACTTCCTTGCTGTGACAGCAATTCATCCAGTTTTTTTAAGTGCAATTCATATTGTTCAGGAGACAGTTTTGATTGGCCAACAGCTTCTGCTACATCCCTGAGAGCAAGTCTGAGCAATGCTTCGTCAGGTTCTTCGCCTTCATCTAATTCAAAATGAGTTTCGAGATAAACTGCGGCCAGTTCCGGCTTTTTTCTCAGAGATTCAATCAAAAACGGATGATAAGGTAGGCTTTTAGGCATTGTCTTAACTCCTAATTATACTCAAGAAATGCCACAGGGGAAAGATGGAAAAACTTAGCTAACTTTTGAATTTGACTCGCCGTTAGTTCCCGCTTTCCATTCATCACGTCAGATACCCAATACTCGGATTTACCATCCCCCAGATTCATTCGTGGAAGTAATTCTTCAATCTAAAATCTAAAATCTAAAATCCAAAATCGATTGAGTCATCGCCTCTGCTAAATGCCTCTTCAAAGTCGCTTCCGGTAGCGGCCCTTTTATATGACTCCAAGGCAAAACCCGATCCAATTCCCATTCTTGAAAAACATAGAAATCCATTTCCGGTAACTGTCCCCGCAACTCCTTAAAAGCCCGCCGATAACTGCCCAAAGTATCGCCGTAATGCCGGACTAATTCCAACAGCTTTGACAAACGCCGATCGCCTTTTGACAACAAACCCTGAATCACAGACCAGTTATAGCTTTCAGGTCTAAATTCTAAACCCAACATCCGCAATTCTTTATCCAAAAACTTCAGTCTTTTCTCTGCATCTTTGTTCACTCCAAACCACTGAAAAGGAGTGTGAGATTTCGGGACAAATGTACTACAACCAAAAGTCAAACGTAAACCGGGAGCAGCCTTTTTTACAGCCCGCATCATCGCCACCGTCGCTTCTAAATCCTCCATTTCTTCGCCGGGAATCCCCGCCATCCC
>JAYTZD010000424.1:0-5903 GCA_043742065.1 Oscillatoriales bacterium | reverse complement strand
GAAGACTTAAAAAGTGCCGATTTAGTAGGGGTTTCACTTCGCCCTCAAAATCTTGGCTTGCGTTTAGACTTCACCTTTGGCCCCGAAGTCGGAGATGTCGCGATAGAATTCGATCGCATTCTTCACCTAGTGATTTCTCGCCCCATCAATTCCGATGATGAAAATTACTGTTTTTGGGTGGGAGAAGTCCAACTCAGAAAGCTGGAAGAAAATGCTGAAAGTTTTTTATCTTCCCTATCCTATCCTTTCAATTTTCCTGCTAATTTAGATTTATCTGCTTTGAGTTATTTTCGGTTAGAAGGGGATATTTTCATTGAAATAATTTGCGAACACTATAAGATTTTTCAGGAAGTTAAGAATTAATTCCTAATTTAGTATGTCATCAGGTAACATCCTAACCGTCACAGATGTTCTCAATTTCCTTGTCAGTGGAATCGATAAAATCACCCTTGAAACAGAACTTACTACTTCCGGTTGGATATCCACTCCAGCTAGAGGAGGCTCAAAAAGCGGTGCGGGTACAATTTGGACAAGCCAAAACACTCAATATAGTGTCAGAATTATGACTCAACCTGATGGTTCATCCTATGCTCGTGTTTACAATGGCCCAGGAGGAGGTGGGCCCGCAGTACAACCCCTAAACGCATCAGGAAAACCCGGAAGCCGTGGAGACACCCACTTTATTCTGCTCCCTTAACCCCATTTATTCATCAGATTATGAACTTTCAACAAATTTGGCAACAATACGATTTTACCGAATCAGAATTGCTATCGATGGGGTGGCAATTTCCCTACGATTATGTCCTCAATCTCAACTACTATTGGCAACTAAATCCAAATAATTCTACTTCTGAAGTTGCTACAAACGATCAGTTTTTAAACATTATTCTCAAAACCTGCATTCGACTTGACGTACAACTCAACCCAAATCCTGATGAGTTAGATCGAAAGCCTGCGAACCTCGGTACAATCGTCGGCTGGGGACAAGTTACTCCCTCTCCTTGGTTAGAAAATCTATCCCTTTCTCCTAATGAGTGGCTGCATCTGTTTTTAGACATTGGTGGAAATAACAAAATTGAAGCTGTTTGTCGATCGATCGCGATCGAACAATTGGTCAAACAACCCTTAGCACTCAGTTCATAAAAGGAGCGATCGCCTTTGTGATATCAATACTCCGTCAATTCTTGCAATTCTGTATCTTCCTTATAGATTTCTGCATTGATAAGATAGCATATACTTGATGTTCCGTCAATATTGCGATGTTGCAGAAACGATCGCCCAAACTGGTAAAATTCTAGCAAATCTTAGATCAAATCCCAAATGAGACTCAGCAAATTTAACTTATGTGCGATCGGTATTTTCCTAGCTTTGGGCATTTTTGTGGCAGCCAAAGCAGATGGCGGAATTGCACAGTTCAGTCACAGCCAAAAATCCACTCAAAAAATAACGCAAAAGCTCCCTCTTCCCACCCCTTCGCCATCACCACTTACCGAACAGCAAGGGCCTCCTATTCGTAGTGAATCTCTTCCAGATCAAGTAGCCTTAGCAACTCATTTGCAAAAAATTCAAGCTAGAGTTTACGGTGCTTACTGGTGTCCTCATTGTCATACACAACAAGAGATTTTTGGCAAGGAAGCATCGACTATACTTACTTATATTGAGTGCGATCCGAGAGGCAAAGATGCTCAACCAGATTTGTGCAAAGCCTCAAATATTAAAGCTTATCCCACATGGGAGATTCGGGGTAAATATTATACCGGAATGCAATCTTTGGAGAAACTTGCTATTTTATCTGGGTATAAGGGTACTCGCAATTTTCAGCAACAAGTTCCTTCTCCTTAAAATATTAGTCCTGGACGCATTGTAACTCAAATTGACTAGCTTACATTGTTTGCGATCGCATCTGTCATAAGTATGATGCGGTCGCTGATTATATCAAGCCGCATCACAAAACTTTGCGATCGACTTATTGCAAATTTTCATTATTCAGCATAACATTTAGTCTTAATAACATAGGGTTTTTAAAGATGAAACGAAATTTAGTTATCCTAGCTTTAAGTGCGATCGCCCTCCTAGGACTCTCCAGTTGCACGACTAGCACTATTACCACCACGACAACAGCACCCGCAAATGTGGCAACGCAACCTCAAACCTCGATCAAAGTTGGAGCGTCGAGCAGCACGTTAGGCTTGACAAAAGTGTTGCAGACCAATTATGAAGCTACCGCAAAAAACGTCAAAATTACCCAGTTAGAACCAGGCCAGTCGGAAAATATAATTGATGGGATTAAACAGAAAGTAGTCGATTTAGGTGCAATCTCGAAAACATTAAAGCCAGAAGAAAATGATGGTAGCTTAGAGTCTCGTGAAGTTGCCCATGATGCTCTTTTGGTTGCTACTCATCCCAGCGTCACAGGAGTGAAAAACCTGACTACTGAAGAGATGAAAGGCATCTATAGTGGCACCATCACCAACTGGAAGCAAGTCGGAGGTAACGATGCTAAGATTGTACTGCTCGATCGCCCAGAAGATGAATCTGCCAAGCGACTATTGCGGAAACATTACCTAGGAACCGATTTGAAGAGTTCACCAGAAGCAGTGGTATTTCGGAAAGAAGGAGAATTAGTCCAGGCAATTCAAAGCACTCCTGATAGCATCGGTACTTTTTCTCTTGCTCACGCTATTTCCGATAAACTACCTGTCAATCGCCTCAGCCTCAACGGGATTGAACCAACACGAGAAAATGTCAAAACGGGCAACTATCCGATGGTGCGAACAATTTCTATTGTCTGGCACAAAAATCCGACTGAGGCTACTCAAGCGTTAATTGAATATATCTCCAGTCCCCCAGGCATTAACGCAATGGAGAAGTCTGGCTTCGTTTCCATCATCCCATCCGCCAAGAATTAAGGTTAACCCATAGTGTTCAATTTTCTAACAATCATTGACATATACTACCAAGTGCCATAGCTTTGAGGCATGGCATACATACCGCTTAGAAAAGCAGTCGAATTTCTAGGCTTGCATCCAAACACAAGAAAGGAAATACGCAGATGAAGGGCAGATCAAATCAATCAAAAATGGAGCGGGACAACGCCTTTACGATCAAGAAATTGGCTCTGGACTCAACTTCAAAAGAAAAGGACTGCAAGCCTTACTGGTCAGATTTATGCGCGGAGATCAGCTCACGATTGTTGTTGCCTGTAGAGACATCTAAAGCAGATTCGGATTTGAACTTTTCGAGTTTATGGCAAAACAAAACGGTGGAGAAATCGTGGTTCTCGCAAATCCTATTCACTGGCCATAATTTTAACTCACAGCCGATCTTTTTGCCATCCTTCATCTCCTCAGTTGTCGAATGCACGGTCTCAGAATCTACAGCCAGAAAATCAAAGAAGATCCGACTATTCCTAAATCCTGAACAAAAAGCAATATTGAAGCAGTGGTTTGGCGTAAGTCATTTTGTCTACAACACAACTATTAAATATTTGCGGGAACCGGGTACTAAAGCCAATTGGATGTCAATCAAAACGGAAATACTTAACGGATTGCCTGATTGGGCGAGACCAGTACCGTTTCAAATTAAATCGATTGCCATCAAAGATGCTTGTGCTGCTAGGTTAAAATCTAAGATTCAACATCTTGTCAAAGAGTTGCATCACAAGACGGCTAAGTTTTTAGTTGATAGTTTTGACGTGATATTACTTCCATTGTTTGAATCTTCTCAAATGGTGAGCAAGTCACGTCGTAAGATTCGCTCTAAAACTGTTCGTCAAATGCTGACACTGAGTCATTATCAGTTCAAAAAACATTTGGAGTGGAAAGCTTGGGAGTATGGCAAAGTTGCCTTAACTTCTATCAATGAAGCTTACACCTCAAGGACTGTTTCATGGACTGGAGAGGTCAAAAAGATTGGTGGTAGTAGAACAATCAAGGATTCTGATGGAAATCAGATGAACCGGGATCTAAATGGTGCTCGTGGGATTTTCCTTCGGGCATCGGTTGATACGCCTTGGTTGAAAAGCTTTTTAGCTGTTTGACTTATATATTTGTTACCAAACGTTAGCAAAAAAGTATCAGCTATGGCCATTCAATCCAAATACGCCCGATTACCCGTTGCCGTCAAGTTGTTATCGCCTCTATTGCTGGCATTTCTGAGTCTGTGGACTGCCGGAACCTTGGGTTTTGGTTATTTCGCGAGAAACAACTTAGAACAGATGGCGCGGCAAGAGGTTGCGGATCTGGCTAGTTTGCTGCGAGAATCTTTAAAACAAAGACAAGAATCACTCAATTTGAAAACCCGTTCGGTGAGTGAGGATAATAATGTGATAAGGGCAGTAGCTGCGGCCGATCGCGCTTTATTACTACGGACTATATTACCAATTCAAGCTGGCTTAAAACTGGATTTGGTCAGAATCGTTGATGCTGATGGTCAACTTTTAGTGTCTTCGCAGTTGGGAGCAATCGGGCAGGCTAAATTGCAGGATGCCTCTGTTAATCGTGCCGCCCGCACCGGACTAGAGTTGTCAGGAATTATGTTAGCAGAAAATGCTGCTCCATCTTCGATGATTGGGTTAATCTCGATTAAATCATCTCAAAAGATGCTAGCTGGCTTGGTTGTGGGAGTCGCCATTGATGACACAATGCTGGAGTCAATTCGTGGCGATACATCGATACATTTGGTGGCTTTTGAGGGCGATCGGGTGACGGCGGCTACTTTGCCACTTAACCGCGATCAGTCTTGGCAATTTCCCCAGCCAGATCAGTTGCCCACTAAGATTAGAATTGCTAATCAAGAATACCTGATTAAAACATTTGAGCTACAAGGTTTCGATCGCGCCACCCTCAAAATTGCTGTACTCAAATCTGCTCAGGAAATAGAGCAAGCAGAACAACATTTATGGTTTGTGGTGGGTGGCTTTGGTCTTTTGGGGAGTGTTCTGATCGCAGTCGTAATGATCGGAGGTTTCCGTATGACTCAAGCTCTAAGCCGTCGCATTCAAGGATTGACTGAGGCAACCCAAGAATTAGCGACAGGCAATTTAGCCTTTTGTATTCGGGTTGATAGTCGAGATGAAGTGGGGCTTTTAGCTGACGGATTTAACAGTATGGCAGAGCAACTTACGGTTCGCGATCGGCAACTGAGCCAGCAGGTGCAACAATTAGAGAATACCCTGAAAGAATTACACCGCACCCAGAGTCAGATGGTGCAGAGCGAAAAAATGTCGGCACTAGGGCAAATGGTGGCTGGAATAGCGCATGAAATCAACAATCCTGTCAACTTTGTCCACGGCAATTTGTCTCATATCAATCAATATACTCAAGACTTATTGCGATTACTGGATGCCTATCAAAAGAACTATCCCAACCCGCCTCAATCACTTCAAGATGACCTAGATGATGTGGATCTAAACTTCCTCAATGAGGATCTGACTAAGATTTTGAAGTCGATGAAAATGGGCACCGATCGCATTCGGGATATTGTGGTTTCTTTGCGTAATTTTTCTCGTCTGGATCAAGCGGATTTCAAGCCTGTAGATTTGCATCAGGGCATTGATAACACTGTGATGATTTTGCAACATCGCCTCAAAGCTAACGCAGAACGCCCAACCATTGAGGTAGTGAGGGAATATGGAGATATACCATTGGTAGAATGCTATGCAGGTCAACTGAATCAGGTTTTTATGAATTTGCTATCAAATGCGATCGATGCTTTGGAAGAGGGCAATGCAGGACGTGGTTTTAGCGATATTACTGACAAACCGAATCAGATTTGGATTAGGACTAGCATAATTGAACAAGACTGGGTGCAAATTGCGATCGTCGATAATGGTACTGGGATTCCAGAGAAATCGCGATCGCACTTATTCGATCCTTTCTTCACTACAAAACCCGTAGGTAAGG
>JAYTZD010000423.1:0-5907 GCA_043742065.1 Oscillatoriales bacterium | reverse complement strand
GTCCAATTAATCGGGCCAAAATCATCAGGAACCTCATCAAAAGATTGAATTTGCAATAGCCGCATCATAACTTTCCACTGACGAGGTGTTGGTTTCGCCTCCGTTTCACCCGAAACCCAACGCTGGTAAGTACGCAGCGGAATCCCGCAATGCACAGCAAATTCAGCCTGAGATAGCTTTGTTCGCTCAATTCTCAAAGCCTCGATCGGTGATGCACTCTCTTGGGGTCTTGTGTCTTTTTTCATTAAAATATTGGCGCGTCATATTGACGTATAGCCAAAGGCAATCTTATCATATGCTGATTGCGTGTTTGAGGGTAAAACTGAATTTCCTAAGCCGTTTCACGAACAGGATGATGAGGATGCGTAAATACATTGTTTTTAGAGCCGAAGGGCGGCAACCGGGATGGGAAGATCGAATGCTATCTCACACTCATTCCCTGACTCGCATCTTAGCTGAATACTTTGATTCGTCCGATCGCCCGATCCCACAACCAGGATACAGGCCAACGGAGTTTGTCAGGGTTGAAGATGAACATGAACCCAATTTCCACGGTTGGAGTACCCATTACAAAACCGGTGATTGGGAAGTTGCGAAAGTCGAAACCTACACCCCCGATATCCCCAACCTTCCTGAAGGTGGTTCGAGCGAGTTCGGCATGGTGGTTATCTGCTATTGTCGCTATAATCCGATCGATTCACAGCTTAAACCAATGCCCGATCGCCTGGTTGCGATCGATGGTTTCGGCAACGACAGAGAAGCCTACGAACGTTGGCTAGAATCTCAAAAAGACCGACAACCTGCTGAGGTTTAGCTAGACAGGCGGGAATCCCCAGTCCATAATCTTTGATTTGGGTGGACGGTGCGTGCCTACCCTCCAAATCAAAGCTCAATCTGCCATCACAGACAACACATACTCTCCTTGATTCACTGACTGATTGATCGAAACATCAAAAATGAACACATCCGACTCAGCACAAACATCCATACAACTCGGAAATTCTCCATTTTTGTTAAAGCTGAGAATTTGATAAAGCCGATCGCCCTTTTTGACAAAACTCCCCAACTTTACTCGATTTTGAATCATCCCGCCCGTCGGCGCGTAATATTTTTTTACCGAATCCTTCGATGTGAAAACAACTTTATGATCCGCAGTTTCCGCCAGGGGAAATTCATCTATTTTCAATAAACCCTTACTTGCTAAGTAATTTTTGATGCCCCGTAAGCCATTGGCCACGGATTCTGGATTGATCTCCATCCCCGAACCCAATTCTAGAGTCCAAGATTCAATATCAAATGAGATCGCACTTCCCAACTCTGCGAAAATCTTCTCCAGCGCTAGCCAAGGCTTCAAAAATGCCTCGTCAAAAGCATCGCCATCGTAGTCGTCCATCAAAATTGCCCGATCGAGCAAAAAAGCTTTCGTACTTGCCTCGCGGGAACTAAAACAGTAAATATAATCTAAACTTTGATTCGTTGAACTATGCAAGTCCAGCACATAGTCAGCATCCAAACACAAGGATTGTAGTTGATATCGGTAAAGTTCGCTATAAGGCCGACAACTAGGAGCGTTAATTCTTGCCAACTCTTTGGCAAAACTCAAAGCAATCTCTTTTCGGTACTTAACTTTGATAGTATCCGCATCCAGATTCATGTGAAACTTCGCAAAACCCAGAATATCTTCGCCTTGCTTTTCAAAATCCCAAAAAATTCGGTTCCAATCTTCCCCATCATACAGATTGTAGCGACCTGGGGAAAAATGGTGCGATCGCTGACTGACACCCACAGGATTGCATACCGGAACTAGCCAAACTTCCCCGATTAACTGACTGCTGTCCAAAGACATTAAAAACTCAATTAGTTGGTAAATAACAGCATTGCCACTAATCTCAGCGCCGTGCAGGTTAGACTGGAGATAAGCCTTTTTGCCCGGAATGGCACCTTGGAACCGATAGACTTGCAGTGAAAGTCGATCGCCCGAAGCAAGCTGCACCACAGGAATACTCGAAATAACAGGAATCATAACAATACTAGGAATGGGGAATGGGGAATGGGGAATGGGGAATGGGGAATCGGGAATCGGGAATCGGGAATCGGGAATGGGGCATCGGGCATCGGGCATAGCGATAGCGAATCCATGATAGGATAGAACTAAGCGGGGATGACAAGAGTAGCCGTGGTGGGCGAACTTTCCGTTGTACAAAGGCTAGACACCACCTATCAGTTTCTGACTGGTAGCCCCAATATCCCGAAGAGCCGTAAAAGAGCTGATGGATGGGTGAAAAAATCAACAATTCTACTCCTTGGGACACAGGGAGTCTGCCTCGAAGATAAGTAATTATCTTGCTAGTAAGTACCACCTTCGGGTGAGTGAAACCTACGGAGGGAGGATAAGACCAGCTTAGAGAGGGCTGCGAACAAGGCTCTCCCGTTGAAAGAGGAAGCCCGCACTCTATTTGTTTACAAAATGAGTGCCGGGTATGTCACTTAGCTGATTTGCTAGAGAAGGTCTAAAATCAACATAGTCCTCTGCTGCCTTGCTTTAAGCAAGATTGAAGCACACTTACTCTAAAACCTTATAATAATCGCAGTGCCTGATAACTCCCAGAACCGCCCAGAGCTGGATCTGAAGACCATATTCCCATTCGAGCTAGATAACTTTCAGAGAGAGGCAATCGTCGCCCTCGATGCAGGCAAATCCGTTGTCGTGTGCGCCCCCACAGGCTCCGGGAAAACCTTAATCGGCGAATACGCGATCCACCAAGCACTCTCGCGGGGCCGTCGCGTCTTCTACACCACTCCCCTCAAAGCCCTCTCTAACCAAAAGTTGCGAGACTTCCGACAGCAATTTGGCAACGAAATGGTCGGCTTGCTCACGGGAGACATCTCTTTTAACCGGGATGCTCCGATTTTGGTGATGACGACCGAAATCTTCCGCAATATGCTCTATGGTACGCCGATCGGAGCTGTGGGCGCTTCCTTGAGTGGAGTCGAAACTGTAGTTCTCGACGAGTGTCACTACATGAACGACAAACAGCGGGGCACAGTTTGGGAAGAGTCGATTATCTACTGTTCCGGCGCAATTCAATTACTCGCCCTCTCCGCAACCGTTGCCAACAGTGGGCAACTCACAGATTGGATTAACAAAGTCCACGGGCCTACAGAACTCGTTTACTCCGACTTCCGCCCCGTGCCGCTACAATTTCACTTCGCCAATCAAAAAGGGATATTTCCCCTACTGGATGACAGTGGCCAAAAAGCCAATCTGCGACTCATCCCCAAAAAAAAGCAGCAAAAAGTAGAAAGAGGTAGTATCCCGGTTCCTACTTTAGGGGATGTTTTGTCTCGGTTGGACGATCGCGATATGCTACCAGCTATCTACTTCATCTTCAGCCGCCGTGGATGCGACCAAGCAGTGGCAGAAGTTGCAAATTTTTCCCTGGTTAATGAAGCCGAATCCGCTGAACTCAAACGCATCATTGACGATTTTTTAGAGCGGAATCCAGAAGCAGAACGCATCGGTCAAAAAGAAGCACTTTTAAAAGGCATTGCAGCCCACCACGCAGGCATTTTACCCGCTTGGAAAGGTTTAGTCGAAGAACTCTTCGGCAGAGGTTTGATTAAAGTTGTATTTGCCACCGAAACCCTAGCCGCCGGGATTAATATGCCCGCCCGCACCACAGTTATTTCCACCCTTTCCAAGCGCACGGACAAAGGACACCGACTACTAAATGCTTCAGAATTCTTGCAAATGGCCGGTCGAGCAGGTCGCCGGGGCATGGACAAGCTGGGGCACGTTGTGGCAGTTCAGACCCGCTTTGAAGGGGCAAAAGAAGCCTCCTATTTGGCAACAGCAAAAGCTGACCCCCTCGCCAGTCAGTTCACTCCCAGCTATGGCATGGTGCTGAATTTACTGCAAACTCACACTCTCGATGAAGCTCAAGAGTTAGTAGAACGCAGTTTTGGCCAATATCTTTCTACCTTGTACTTACAGCCGCAGCAATCAGAAGTAGACAGGCTGCAAGGGGAATTGGCGGTGCTGGAGGAGTCTCTGGCTGCTGGTGGCGATGTCGCCAATCTCGAAAAACAGCTCGCCAATTATGAAAAGTTGCAGGGAAAACTCAAAGAAGATAAACGCCTGCTGAAAACTTTATGGCAGCAAGCTGAAGAAGCTCGGATTAAGGAAATGTCGGTGGCTGTAGCTTTTGCTGTGCTTGGTACTGTTCTGGGCCTTAAAGGTAAGCACGTTCCTACTGCTAAACGATCGCACACAAATCCCATACCCGCTGTACTCATTGCCAAAATCCCTGGTCCGGGCCAAGCTCCAAATTTGGTGTGTTTGGGCAAAGACAACCGCTGGTATATCGTCGCCATTAGCGATGTGGCCACCCTCCATGCTCAATTGCCCCGCTTGAGTGTTGCAGATACCCTGAACCCGCCGTCGGAAATGCCGATGAGACTCGGCCAGTGCCGTTTGGGAACTGAAGAAACCCTTTCTATTGCTCAATCAATCCCAGAATTGCCGGCACCGGAACCGACTCGCGAGGCGATCGACCAACAACAGAAAATCGCAGCCCTAGAAGCTAAACTGGAAATCCACCCTGTTTTAGCATGGGGCAATCCCGGTACTTTGCTCAAGCGCCAACGACGCAGGACAGAGTTGCAAAACGAAATACGCAGAGGCTTGTATGACTTAGAAAAGCAACGAGCCCGCTACTGGGAAGAATTTATCAACTTAATTGACATTTTGCTCAATTTCGGATGTTTGGAAAGAGTCGTATCTCTCAATATCGAGGGGGCGGATACTTCCGAAAGATTAGTTCCTACGGAATTGGGCCAAGCTTGCGCCGCTATTCGTGGCGATAACGAAATCTGGTTGGGTTTGTCCCTGATGTCGGCGGAATTTGATGAACTTGACCCCCACCACCTCGCCGCTGCTTGTGCGGCTTTGGTTACAGAAGTTTCCAGGCCCGATAGTTGGACTCACTATACCCTGTCACCGGAAGTTTTGGCACCTTTGGATAATCTACAAAAAGGGCTACGACGCAGGTTGTTTCAAGTGCAATATCGACACGAGGCTGCTATCCCGATTTGGCTGGAACGGGATATAGTAACTTTGGTTGAGCAGTGGGCTCTGGGTGTTGAATGGCTGGAATTGATTAGTCATACGAGTTTGGATGAAGGGGATGTGGTGCGGATTTTGCGCCGGACTTTGGATTTCTTGTCTCAAATTCCTCATGTTCCTCATATCTCGGATTCTTTGCGAAAGAATGCTTGTCGGGCGATGCAGTTAATCGATCGTTTTCCGGTTAATGAAGCTGCTAAGTAGAAAGGTAGTTGATAGTTGACAGTTGGCTGTTGACGGTTGACAGTTGTCAGTTGACCGTTGTCAGTTGATAGTTGACCGTTGACCGTTAACGGTTAACAGTGAACAGTGAACAGTTAACAGTTAACAGTGTCAATGCAACAAATCAAAAAGCTTCATCCAATTCCTGATGCCTGCTCTCAGGCTCAAAAAGTTCGCTTTTTCACTTTCTTGCAAAGGGTATTAATTGGAACTCTCGCAAGTAGTTTACTCAATCTTTTTATCCTGTTTCCCTCTCCGAGTTTCGCCCAAGTAGTCCTGGGTGTAATTCGTAGTTCGGAAAATTCCCCGGACTGGCAAAAGATTACCACACGACTCTCCGAAAGCGGCATTTCCTACCAACCAATTAATCTAGAACAAATTAAAACAGTCGGAGATTTGGCAGGTGTTAATGTTCTGTTTTTGCCAAATATTGAAACTTTGACTCCGGCCCAAATTAAAGTTTTAGAAGCTTGGGCTTCCCAGGGTGGTAGGTTGATTGCTTCCGGGCCAGTGGGGCGCAATTCCCCAGCTTTGGTGCGTCAATCTTTGCGATCGCTCCT
>JAYTZD010000422.1:0-11981 GCA_043742065.1 Oscillatoriales bacterium | reverse complement strand
ATCTGCGTTAATCTGTGTTTATCTGCCTGTATCTGCGGTTTAAAAAAGAGAATTTTGCAACCGCAGATGACAATGGATGAACGCGGATTCACGCAGATAAATAAAAGAGGGATCTAAAGAATTTTGATCGCGAGTACAGAGTCTGTCACCAACATCGACATCACTCATCTGCGTTAATTTGTGTTTATCTGCCTGTATCTGCGGTTAAAAAAAGAGAATTTATTAACCGCAGATGATAATGGATGGACGCAGATTCACGCAGATGAAAAGAAGAGAGAACGGTTTTTTTAATTGCGGTGGTTGTTGTTATACCGAATTCGGGCTCCGGCCCATTGAAGTTTTTCTCTTAAAGTGCCGTAATAGGAATAGTTTTCTCGCAAAATGATGAATTTGGCTTCGCAGTCTGCCATCCGCACGTCTACGCGCTGTCCGGGCCAAATGGCAGTACCTAAAATGCCGTCTGTCCAGAGTTTGGTGGTGAGTTCGTAATCTGCTAGGGGCCAAATGCTGACGACTGAACCGGGTGGTAAAACGACTGCGCGACTCGATAAACTTAGGGGGCAAATGGGTGTAACTGCGATCGCGTTCATGCCGGGGTGTATAATCGGGCCGTTGGCTGATGCGGTGTAGCAGGTGGAACCGGTGGGTGTTGCGACAATTAAGCCGTCGCCCTGATATTGATCGACTACTTCGCCGTCTACTTCCATTTCGAGAATACAACTGGGCATTCGATCGGCTGAAGCGGGTTTGATGCACATTTCATTGAGGGCTAAATATCGATCGCTTTCTGGTTCGAGATTAGTTCTGTGCCCTTCAAAAATCGCTGCTTGTAACATCATCCGTTTCTGGATGGCATACCTATCTTCGGATAGTCTATCCCAAATTTCTTCTGTGTTTTGAAAGTCCTCGAAAGATTCTGTTAGAAAACCGAGGTTTCCCCCGATATTTGCTGCCAAAATTGGGATGCCGTCAGCGGCTAAATTTCGCGCCGCAGCAAGGGCGGTGCCGTCGCCACCAAGCACCACGGCTAAATCAATTGGGCTGGTGCTAGAGGCTAAAAACACTGGATAGGGGTTATCTTTTGGGCCGCTTGGTCCCATCAAAACATGACAGCCGCGATTTTCTAATTGTCGAGCACATTGTTCGGCCCACCGCTGGCTAAATTGATCTCTGGCTTTGTGGGCGATAATTACTTGTTTTAGTTGCACAACCTAGGGATTTTAGATTTTGGATTTTGGATTTTGGATTTTTAGATTTTAGGCTGGATGAAAGATCTTGAAATATACGATCGCACAAATTGGCTTTGGACGTCCTGTTAGATTCTAAACTATTTTTGAGAATTCCCAATTATTTAATCGAAAATCTAAAATCCAAAATCCAAAATTGTATCATCCGTCGATGCTTCGGGATTTGGGGCGGGGCCAGGTAAGACTGGTGTCGGCGGCGATGAGACGAGAAACCGCGATCGCCCCAAATTGATTAAGATGACTGGGGTCAAAAAAATAGTCGTTGCGGTTTGGCCACTGTTGGGATAAGTCGCGGAAAGCGAAGCCTTTTTGGCGCGAGAGTTGCTGCATTCGTTGTCGGAATTGCTGTTCAGCCGATCGACGTGTGCCATCTAAATAGTCGTCGGTGAGGGGCAAATTGACGAAAACCAATGGAATTTTGCGACTTTTGATAAAGGTGATGGCTGCATTGAAGGCTTGGGCTTGTTTGCCTCCGAGGTTAAAGTTTTCGTAGTCGCGATCGAATCTACCAGAAACGTAAGCGCGATCGTCATAATAGGTGTTGGGATTGTAGCGTGTTGATAGGGGCATAAATCCGTTAGAGTCGATCGAGTCTGCTGAGTCGCTGACTGGCCTGATTGCCATGAAAGCAGTGTTCGCAACAGGCAAGATGCCTGTTCCACAATTTCTAATATTAGCAACAGGCAAGATGCCTGTTCCACAAGATTGCAATTGTTTTGTGGGGTGGGCATCTTGCCCGCCCACATTAATTTCAGCAACAGGCAAGATGCTTGATTTCTGGAAACTACCACTGCGGCAAGGCTGGGGGAATTTGTAACACTGCGGAATAATCATGGATTCATCTTCGGGCAGTTTGGGGCGAATACCTGCGGCTAAGAGTTGATTGCCTTCGGAAGCGATAATTGAGTTAAAAGTGCGATCGATCCTACCACTATTAAATGCCCTCACTCCGTCAGCCCAAACAATCATTTGAGGTAACTGCTGCGGTTTTAAAAGTCGGCGCAGTTGAAAGTCTACTACTTGTGCAGTTGCGCCGTTGACTGCAAAATTAAATATTGTTAAACCCGATCGACCGTTAGCAGCCAAAGATTGCTTTAACTGTTTGGGATCGACACCTTGCAAGGCGCGGGAACTGCCTACAATCAAAACATCTGGCGGGCCAATTGTGGCAACATAGGATAGGTAAAGTTCTAGTTGTTCGTTGAGCAAATCGCTACTAAAACTAGCCGAAGTTTGACGGTTTGTGCCTGCTTGTTCTTGGGAATAAGTCAGGTTTTTCATGTACTCGACAACTTTTTTCTCGGCAAAAGTCCGTTTGGGACTGTCGGGAGGAACTGCTTGCATCCAAGCTACGGCTTGCACCCACAAAGCTGCTACTTCGTCCCAGTCTTGTTTTGAATTGGCTGATTGAGCTAAATTAGAGGCTTCGGTAGCAAAGCCAATTGCTTCCGAGAAGCCATCATTTTGGGCGCAAGAACGCGCGTTGACGAATTTCTTAGGTTTTTTGGAGTTTTGAGCGAGGAGAGGTTCCAAGGGCTGTAATTGGACTGCGGATGCGATCGGAATCGATGCCGCTGGAGTGTTGGGCGACTGCGTTGAGGAACATCCCAAAGTTACGGCTAGCAAGGCGACTGCGGCACAGGTACGTTTGAGGATGTTAATGCTGATGCTAGCAATATAGCTGGGAATCATAAAGCTTTCAGCGATCTATCGATTTTAGATTTGGGATTTGGGATTTTAGATTGTTAGATTTTAGAGTGAGTTCACAATCTATCGATTACTGTTGCATTAGCGTATTTCTGTCTGAGATTCGATGACAGATTCGGCTTCAAGGGCGATCGATCGCAATCTATCCAGTATATCCTGACTTGCCGACTGCCACAACCCCCGTTGACGCGCTTCTAACAATCTTTCCGCCATATCTCGCAGCGCCCAAGGATTATTTTCCTGGATAAATGCCTGAACTTTCTCATCAAAAATATAAGCCTCGGCAATTCCTTCGTACATAAAATCCTCTACACAATTTGCCGTAGCATCGTAAGCAAACAAAAAGTCAACAGTGGCGGCAATTTCAAACGCACCTTTATAACCATGTCGCATCGCCCCTTCTATCCATTTAGGATTTACAGCCCTGCTGCGATAAACCCGCGCAATTTCTTCTCGCAGTTGTCGCACTTTTGGATTCTCAGGAATCGAATTATCTCCGAAATAAGTTTCAGGATTTTTGCCTTGCAAATTGCGAATTGCGGCAGTCATTCCCCCTTGGAATTGATAATAATCGTCGGAGTCGAGAATGTCGTGTTCGCGATTGTCTTGGTTTTGCAGAACTATTTGCATTTGGCCGAGGCGTTTTTCAAATGCTTCGGGTGCGGAACATCCCCATTCACTCTGTTTAACTTCTCCGACATCTCCCGCCAAATTAGAGGAACTAGAGGAAGTATAGGCGTAACTACTCCAATTAATGTAAGCTTTTGCTAAATCACTGTCATCTGTCCAGTTTTGAGCTTCAATTATGCCCTGAAGTCCTGCGCCGTAAGCACCAGGTTTGGAACCAAAGACGCGAAAGTGCGATCGAACTTCAGCCTCTTCCCGACTCAAACCAGCCGCTTCCCAATCTTTAATCTCCTGTTTAACTTGTGCCGCTAAAGGATTACTTTCCGCAGGTTCATCTAAATCTGCCACAGCTTTTACCGCAGAATCAAACAAATCAATTAAGTTAAAAAAAGCATCCCGGAAAAATCCCGAAATTCGCAAAGTAACATCGACTCTGGGCCGCCCTAAAATAGAAACTGGCAAGATTTCAAAATCTACAACCCGGCGCGAAGGCCCATCCCAGATTGGTTGAACTCCGATTAATGCTAGGGCTTCCGCAATATCATCTCCTCCCGTTCGCATCGTGGATGTTCCCCACACTGACAAGCCCAAAGTTTTCGGATATTCGCCATTTTCTTGAGTGTATCTTTCGATTAAAGTTTCAGCCGCAACTTTCCCAACTCTCCAGGCGGTTTCTGTGGGAATAGCGCGGATATCTACTGAGTAAAAATTGCGACCGGTGGGCAATACATCGGGTCGTCCGCGAGTGGGTGCACCGGATGCGCCGCTGGCTATGTGTCGCCCATCTAAGCCGCGCAACAAGTTGGTAATTTCTTGATTTGTTTGGAGGAGTGATGGTAAAAGATAGTTAGTAATCCAGTCTATTTCTGGTTGTGTTGCTTGTCCTATTTGGATGTTTTTTGCAACCGCAGATGAAGCTGATGATGCAACCGCAGATGCAGCAGATGCACGCTGATGAACGCGGATATTTTTGAGGAGGTTATCGACTAATTCTGCGGCTTTTTCTTCGAGTTCTGCTGTTAAATCGCCTGCGGTGCTTAAGGGGTCGAAGTCGTAGCCTGAGTCTTCGGCTAGGGCGCGGGTTAAGCCGATGCGATTTGTGCTAGGATGGCGGGCGATCGCAATTATCAAATCTCTCAACTGTCTACCTTCGGGGCATTGTCCAAAAATATGTAATCCGTCGCGAATTTGGGATTCTTTGAGTTCGCAAAGATAGCCGTCTGTGCGGGTGATGAATTCGGTGAATTCGGATTTATTTAGTTGGATTCCTAAGTCTTTGTCTAAATTTTCTTTGTTGGTGAGGGCGACAATGCGATCGCGAATCATCGGTAATCGAGATGGATCTAAGCTTTGCGCCTCGCAATATTCGTCGATTAAGGCTTCCAACTGCTGCAAAGGCCCATAAAGTTCGGCGCGAGTCATCGGCGGGGTGAGGTGGTCGATAATCACGGCTTGCGATCGTCTTTTTGCCTGGGAACCTTCCCCCGGATCGTTGACAATGAAGGGATAGAAATTCGGCATCGCGCCTAATGCGACTTCGGGATAACAATTCCTAGATAAAGCCACACTTTTACCGGGAAGCCATTCTAAATTACCATGTTTTCCGGCATGAATTATTGCCTGAGCTCCAAAGTTTTGTCGCAACCAATAATAGTAAGCTAAATAATTATGAGTTGGTTCTAAATCCGGTGCGTGATAGTTCAAACTAGGGTCAATTTCATATCCCCGCGACGGTTGAATTCCCACAAACACATTCCCAAACTGAATCCCCGGAATCGGAAAGTAGGGAGACGGCAATGTCGTGTCCTGACCTGATTTATCTGCCGAATAAGGAGACGGCAATGCCGTGTCCCTACCCGAATAAGGAGACGGCAATGCCGTGTCCCTACCTTGTTCTGGCAACCCCCATCTATTACAAATTCCATCCTGTACTTGCTGCGGCAAAGTAGTAAAATACTCTTGATATTCCGCCAAATCCAAATATTGATTTACAGCCCGCAATTCCCGTCCTTCCGGATCATTTGTCACGCCCGATATCAGCATTTCAATTAACTCTGTACCACTACTGGGAATATTATCTACTTGATAACCAGCTTGCTGCATAGCTTTCAGGATTTCCACACAGCTAGCAGGCGTATCCAAGCCGACACCGTTGGCTAATCGTGCGTTGCGGGTGGGATAATTGGCGAGAATTATGGCAATGCGTCTGTTGGCGGCGGGGGTTTGTTTGAGGTTTACCCAGTTTGTAGTTAAATCTGCTACAAATGAAATGCGATCGCCTGCAGCGACATAACCGACAACATCGGTTTCTAATTCACTATTCCAAGTTTGTACAGCCTTAAAAGAAACCGCCCTAGTAATAATTTTGCCATCAACTTCTGGCAAAGCTACATTCATCGCCACATCGCGGGGTGAAAGTCCTTGCAATTCACTTTCCCACTGTTCCAAACCGCCACCACTAAATATGGCTTGCAATACTGGAACATCTAATAATTTCAAGGTATTCTGTTCGGATTCTAGACTGTTAAAACCAGAGATTGCAAAACTTGTCGTATTGAGCAATAATTGAATTGGTTCTGCATCTTTTGGTTTAAAATATTCAAGTAATTCTACTTGCAAATCTGGTTCCCGCAGAGAAGACACAAAGACGGGAACTGGCACTAAGTTTCGCTCTGATAAAGCTTGACAAAGTGCATCGATCGGTGCTAGATTTCCTGATAAATAATGAGCTCGATAAAATAAGATTCCCACCGTAGGGGCGGTGCCCCCGTGCCCGCCCTCTTCTTCATCCTCCCTGCGTCCGCCCCAATCATAAATTCCGACGCGGGAAACTGTTTGAGGTAGGGGTGGATTATAAGTGGTTTTCAAACAAGTATCGGCGGCAAATTCTAGTGCATTAACAAAGTTTTGGACTCCGCCTTCTGTGAAGTAGCGCCACAGTTGATTGACTGCTGACAGCGATACATTTGAATGACTAATTAAATCTGGATCGGGACTGTCGTCCCCCGGCATTACAATCAGTTTAGCTCCTGTTTTCTCCACCGTTTCGCGTAGAGTTTCTAAGCCATAAGACCAATAGGAACGCCCTCCCAACAGTCTAATAATGATTACTTCTGCGTGTTCTAAAATTTCTTCGGCGTAGGTATCAATGGTTAATTGTTGCTGCAATTGTAGGAGATTCACCGCGCGGAGTTTGGGGAATTCTGCTGGCAGTTTTGATACAGCCGCTGCGAGAGTTTGAATATCTGTATCAGCCGCACTAATAAATACAATTGGTGCGGGTGTTTGTTGAATGAATATTACTCCTTCGGCTTGAGGATTCCAGCCTCCTGGTGTTGCGGCTATTTTGTGCATTAATTTTTAGTTTGTGTTATCGTTCCTCTTAGGGACACGGCATTGCCGTGTCCCTACTGCTAATATCTAAAAGTTTAACCTATAAACTGATAAAGAAAACTCCCAAAATCATGATTCCCGCCCCTAATAACCTTTGTTGAATATCTTTTTCCTTGAAAATAAAGTGACCGAACAAAACACCCATTAACACGCTAGTACGTTTAATTGCAATCACTTGCACTACCAGAGTTAATGTCAATGCCTGCATTTGACAAAGGACTCCAATCGCATTGAAAAAGCCCATAGCCGCTAGCATTGGTAATTGTTTGAGGATTTTCCGGCTGGGATTTGGGGTTTTGTGCAATAAAACTGGCAGTAGCAAGATACTCATTGTACCAAATATAGAGAATAGCCAAAAAATCGGGGATGAATTTTGCACGCCTATTTTGTCGAAATTTGAGGTGATACTCCAGAGAAATGCGACGATTAACATCAATTTTGGCCCTGGTTCGTTCAGCAGTGCTTTGAATGGGGCTAAATATCCTTGAGATTTCTCTTTGATATTTAATAAATAAGAGCCTACTACGATTAGGAAAATGCCAATATAATCAAAAAAGCTGGGATATTCACCGACAATTAACGGTGAAGTTAGCAACATGAATAATGGTGTCAAAGCTACCAGCGGTACTGTCAGAGATAAGTCTGATACTTTGATGGCTTTGATGTAGAGGAGTGCTGTGACAGCATTGATGCTACCTCCGATTAATAGGGCGATCGCAAATTGAGAGTTTAACGCCGGAATTCCGGTATAAATTACCCAGGGAATCAGAAAAATGACCGAAAAGAATGAGAGTGACCAAGCGACGACATATTCGTCACTTTTTTTGAGGTTTTGTTTGCCAAAAACGTCTTTAAGTGCTTCAAAGAAAGCGGTAAAGATTCCTAAAATTAACCAAGTCAACCTAAGTATGCCCTCCTAACTCGATCGTCCTTTAGCAAATCTGATGCCAGGCCTGTCAGAGTAATGTTACCAGCTTCTAGTACATAACCCCGATCGGCAATTTGCAATGCTAAACTGGCGTTTTGTTCAACCAACAGAATTGTAACGCCCGTGGAGCGCAGATGTTGAATAATCGCAAAGATTTCTTTGACTATGGCGGGCGCTAAACCCAAACTGGGTTCGTCTAATAGTAGCAGTTTGGGGCGCGACATCAACGCGCGGGCGATCGCCAACATTTGCTGCTCCCCACCGCTGAGGGTTCCCGATAATTGATTGCGGCGTTCTGCTAACCTGGGAAATAGTTTAAATTGGTAGTCTAAATCAGCTTTTATGGCTACGGAGTCCGATCGCACATAGGCCCCTAATTCTAAGTTTACCAACACCGTTTGCTGCGCCAAAACCCGCCTCCCTTCTGGGCTGTGGGCAATTCCGAGTTTGACAACTTCGTGTGCTTGGCGGCGGGTAATATCTCGCCCATTATAAATAATTTGCCCTTGGTGCAAATTAACTATTTTGGAAATAGCCCTGAGTGTCGTACTTTTGCCGGCACCATTCGCACCGATGAGGCTGACAACTTCGCCTGTATTAATTGTGAGATTAATATTTTGCAGGGCTTGAATTCCGCCGTAATTTACACAGAGATTCTTAAGTTCTAAGAGGATGTTTTGAGTAGTTTTGGGTGGGCTATGTTGCATTTTTTCTGACTTTGAGAGAGATTGCGATTTACCGTTGGGTGGCGGCCGGTTACTGAGCGTAGTCGAAGTAGATTGCGCTTTGTCGTTGGGTGGGGGCGGGTTTACGAGATTGTGAGTTTTAGGCAATTATTGTTGGTGAACCCGCCCCTACAGAATGCGTAAAAATGATGCAATATGTGAGTTTTTAATATTACTCTTAGTCCGCGTAGGCGGACATTGTTTGTGTAGCCGCGATTTCCAATCGCCGGGTTTCAATCATTGGATCTAAATCGCCGGGTTTTCAGAGTTATTTTTCATCTCCCAAATAAGCCTCAATTACAGCAGGGTCATTCCTGACAATAGCAGGTTCTCCCAAGGCAATTAGCTGACCGAAATGCAGCACGGCAATGCGATCGCACAATCCCATAACCAGCGGTACGTGATGCTCGATCAATATTATAGTTAAATTGAACTTTTGGCGCACTTCTCGGATAAAGTCACTTAATTTGTGCTTTTCATTCGGATTCATCCCCGCCGCAGGTTCATCTAACAACAATATTTGCGGTTCTAGGGCTAAAGCACGGGCAATTTCCAAACGCCTTTGGTCGCCGTAACACAAGTTTTTAGCCTGTTCGTCCGCCCGATCGCCCAAACCGACCAAATCCAACAATTCCAACGCTTTCTCCTGGGTTTGGCGCTCAATTGCGTTCGCTGCTGGCAACGCAAATATGCCCGCTAGCAGCGATAAAACCGGATTGTGCGATCGGCTGTGGATGTGTCGTGCGATCGCGACATTTTCACTAACAGAAAGTTCCCCAAATAACCGGATATTTTGAAAAGTTCTGGCAATACCTTTATTGGCAATTTGATAAGGCTTAAATTGGGAAATATCCTCGTTTTGATAAATCAGATTGCCGCTAGAAGCAGGTATCAATCCAGTCATAACATTAAATAGAGTTGTCTTGCCCGCGCCGTTAGGGCCGATTAGTCCAAAAATCTCGTGTTTTTGAACTGTAAAAGATACGTCGTTTACGGCAATTAAACCGCCAAAGCGACGAGTTAATCCTTTGGCGGCTAAAACAGGATTGGATTTTGAGAGAGTTAGGGGTTTGGAACTCATAAACAAATGATAGAATATAAGATATCTAATTATGCCTCAAATTATGGATGCTCAAAAACTCTTAGAACGAATCACAGTAAATTCCCAAATATTTAACGGAAAACCAATTATTCGGGGTCGCCGTCTGGCAGTTGAGCACATTCTAGGAATGTTAGCCGCTGGCGACACTCCTGAAACGATTCTCGAAGGCTATTCCTGGTTAGAAAGAGAAGATATTCAGGCTTGTCTAGTTTATGCTCATCGACTGGTTAGTCACGAGCGCGTCGAACCTCTGTTGGTGGAAGCAGGCAAATAAAAATATCAACTCATGCGAAAAATTCAATGCAATACCTGCGGTAGCAACCACTATGAGGAACGTAGAATCAATTACCTTTACAGCCATCAAGGTAAATACTTGCTAGTTCCTAACACGCCTGTTGAGATTTGTCTGAATTGTGGCATGATTTATTATGATGCCGCAGTTCTCAAAGAAATTGAGCGCCGTTTCTTTGCTATTCACCAGCAGAATGAAATGCCGGATTCATATATTCAAATTCCCAGCAAGAGTTACACGTAAAGAATTGTTTTTCAATGAAATAACCGGAATCTAATTCACCACCAGGAATCAAAGGCTTTATGTTAGCAGTAAAAGATTGCTATCTCGATAAAATTAGCCGTGCAAAAGATACCGACTTTCTGCAACAACAAATCACATCGCGCTATAATGTAACAATTACCGCATTGCCCGTATCTCCTTAATATCAAATCCGTTAGCATCGTCGGGCGTAAAATCGAGTCAACAGTCAACAGTCAACAGTCAACAGTCAACAATCATTCCGGTGCAACCGGAATTGATATCACATCTCGCAGGGATAATTGTATAACCATGTACATACCAGATTCGCAATCTTCCCAAGCAAAAGCGTTGCCGACGATGTACGATCTACCCAGTGAAGACCCGGAGGAACCCGGTTTGCCTGACGAATATCATCAATGGCAAGCACAACTTTTGTGCGCTAGCTGCATTCCCCCTAATTATCCAGCCGATCGCACTTTTTCGGCCAGCGATCTCAATCTATACTATGACTCCAACCATCCCAATTGGTACAAAAGACCCGATTGGTACTTAGTTGTGGGCGTTTCGAGATTTTACCAAGACAGAGACTTGCGCCAAAGTTACGTGATTTGGGATGAAGCAGTCAATCCTTTAATTGCGATCGAATTTCTATCACCAAGTACGGAAGATGAAGATTTGGGGCTGACAGAATCAGAACCAAACAAACCTCCGACTAAGTGGCAGGTTTACGAAAGAATTTTGAAGATTCCTTATTACTTTGTGTTTAGCAAATACAACAACCAATTGAGAGTTTTTCGCTTAATTGGCAACCGTTACCGCGAACAAGTATTAACAGGTTCTCGATTTTGGATACCGGAAATACAGTTAAGTTTGGGTTTGTGGCAAGGTGCTTTCCTGCAAAATGAAAGGTTGTGGCTGCGGTGGTATGATATTAATGGGAATTTGATTCCGACTCCTGAAGAATTTGCAAGACAGCGAGCTCAATTGGAAGGCCAACGAGCCGAATTGGAACGCCAACGAGCCGAGTTTGAAAGGCAGCAAGCTGAAATTGAAAGACAACGAGCTGAATCAGAAAAACAACAAGCTGAATCAGAAAGGCAACGTGCTGAATTTGAAAAACAGCAAGCTGAATCAGAAAGGGAGCGGGCAAATCGTTTAGCCGATCGCCTCCGAGCAATGGGCATAAATCCCGATGAGCTGTAAAATTAAATACTAGCGTCAAATGCTGCTAGCACTGTCCATAAAATTTTATTAACAAAAAATTACTTATGCCAGAATCTACCTCATTACGCGATCGCTACTTAGCCCTCATCGACAAAATCGTCGAAATCACCCTCAAGGGTCAAATTCGCTCCAAAGAACAAGTATATCAAATGCTCGTCCAAGACATCGGCACCGGCACTGGCGAAATTTTTGAACGCTGCTTCGGAGAACGCCTAGATGCCACCGAAAACCTGCTTAAAAATGAAAAAGATGAAATCAAACAAGCCAAAGCAAATCGTACCTTCAGAGCGCTAAAAACCATCCAAGGAGAATGGGAACGGTGGCAAAAGGACAACCGAGTTTCCAGTGCGATCGCATCTGCCATCCAACAAATCCTCACCGCCGAATCTAACAGCCGTCTCCTGACATTATTCCAAGTAATCGATCCCAACAAAGAACTTCCGCTGACTCTCGATCAATTGCAGCAATTAGCAAAATCCCTGCACCAACAAAT
>JAYTZD010000421.1:0-5915 GCA_043742065.1 Oscillatoriales bacterium | reverse complement strand
ACCAAAGTAAATCATGTCGGGATTTAAAGCTTTGATCTTATTCATTAAAGCTTTGTAATCGCTGGCTTTGATATCAATTCCCTCCCGGCCGAGGACTTCAATTCCCAACTTTTTAGCAGTTGCTTCAAAAACGTCAGCGATGCCTTTGCCGTAGAGTTCTTGGTCGTCAAGGATGTAGACTTTTTTAACTCCTAAAGATTTCGCCCAGTTACCAGCTACAGAGCCTTGGAGGTCGTCTGCGGGGACAACGCGACCAAAATTGCGAGTGCCTGTAGGGTAATAAACGTTCGGTTCTTTGGGTTCACCTTTTCCTGGTTTGGTCAAGCCCGGATAGGTGGTGGCGGGACTCACCATCGCTACATTAGCTTGGTTGAGCACGGGAATCGAAAGTTTGGCGGCACCTGAGTTGTAGTGACCGATCGCACCAACTACCGAACCATCGGCTGCTACTTTGTTAGCATTCGATGTAACTTGGCTGGGGTCCCATTTGCCAGCCGCAGCAGTCGCGTCATCGAGAATCTCGTATTCGATTTTGATTTTGCCGTCGCAGGCTTTAGAGTCGGTTTCGGCAAGGGCTTGTTTGATGCCGTTAACCATTGTTTGAGCTTGACCTAATGCGCTACCTGTCATCGGCAGCATGGAGACTATTTTGACGGTATTTGGGTCTCCGGGGGTGCTAACGACGATGGGAGTGGCTGCGGGAGTGGTTCCAGGAGTGCTACCGGGGGTTGTGGCGCTTGGTGTTTGGGGACTCTGACAACTAGCGCAGAGAGAGGCTATGCCGGCGGCGAGGAGTAATGTCCGCAGCCCTCTGGTGTTGAGATGCTGTGTTGGGTTGCTTTTTGTGGATGTGGGACTTTTGCCCCCTGATTTTTCGGAAAAGTTCATAGGTTGGTTCGTTTGTTGCTTGCGTCTTAGCATATTTTCACTGTCTAAGTCTGTAAGTCAAGATTTAGCACAAGTTTAAAAAATTTATGCGAGATTTCAATCGCCTTGATCGGTTTGGTATTCTGCGATCGCGGTTTGGATTTCCTCAGCAGAGACGTTTGCTTGTTCTGATTTCGAGTAAATCAGGTGTAAAACAACTTGAGTCGGTGATTCAACTTGATAAATCAAGCGATAACCACCGCTTTTACCAACTTGTGCATCACTATTTTTAGCCCGGATTTTGTAAACGGTGTATTGCGTGCCTGCAATCTGGTTTCCGATGAAGTTTCCTTGGATAATCTGATCGAGGACGGGCTGAATATCGGCTTGAATTTGGCGATACTTTTTAGCGAGTCCTTTGAGGCGACGTTTGAAAAGTGCCGTGAATTTAAGTTGGACTAGCATATCAGACATTAATGCCGTCCCAGAGCTCTTCGATGGAGAAGGTTTGTCCCGTTTTGGCTTGGTGCAGGGAGGTTTTCAGATCAGCCAGAATTTGGTCGTTGGAGTCGGTGTCTGAATCAAAATCTGAGTCGATGTCTGGGGCGATCGCGGTTTGTGTCCGACTGGTCAAAAATTCCAGGAATGTCAGGGTTTGCTCTAAAAGCGATTCAGGAGTTCGTTCGATCGCTTCTAGAAGGCGTTGTTTAATCAGCGACATAGGATGACCTCTAAATCTAGCTCTTCTCATCTTATCTGATCTGAATTAATTCCTACTGTCACAACTAACGACCCTCTTTCGTCTTATCTATAAATACCTCACAGGCTTCAACAGGAGGTTCCTAGATGAGAATTTTTGTGGCAGGTGCAACAGGGGCGATCGGTAGTCCGCTGATCGCCCAATTGCTAGCAATTGGGCACGATGTAGTAGCGTTGACTCGCACTCGCGAAAAAGCACGGATTTTAGCAAAACAAGGAGTGGAACCTGCGATCGCAGATGTATTTGATGCAGATGCTGTCAAAGCTGCTGTCATTCGCGCTCAACCAGAAGTGGTAATTGAGCAACTCACCGCACTGCCTAAAACCTACACCCCTGAGTCGATGCAGGCCGCATCACCACTGAACGATCGCATCCGTCTTGAAGGAGGCGCAAATGTGCTAGCCGCAGCGCAAGCGGCTGGTGTGCGGCGTTACATCCGGCAGTCGATCGCATTTTGGGCAATTCCCGGTACACGATTGGCAGACGAAGAAACTCCCTTAGCGTTTGATGCCTCGCCCGCAGTTGCAGCAGGTACTCACATAGTCGCTGAAATCGAGCGTCGCTTACTCGAAACGCCGAATCTAGAAGGGATTGCTCTGCGCTATGGCTTCCTCTACGGGCCAGGCACCTGGTTTGCCACGGATGGAGATGTTGCCGAACAGGTGCGACAGCAACAATTCCCGATCGTCGGAAATGGTGAAGGCAAATGGTCTTGGATTCACGTTGAGGATGCGGCGATCGCAACGGTTGCAGCAGTCGATCGCGGAAATCCTGGAATTTACCTGATTGCGGATGATCGGCCCTTAGAGGTAGATATATGGCTCCCAGCTTATGCACAATGGAATAATTCTCCACCCCCTCCTCATGTCTCGGTTCAAGAAGCTTTGCGTATGAGTGGAGCGGATGCCGTCTACTACGGCACCCAATTGCGCGGTGTATCCAATTCTAAGGCAAAACGCGAATTGAATTTTCAACCGCGATCGTTGGAATGGCTCGTTAAAACTGCTGTTACCCAGGCAAACTGACAATTTAAGATCGGGCTAATTCAATGAGTTAAATAGACCTCTCCAATCATTCTTGTGGAACAGGCATCTTGCCTGTTCAAAACTGACTTTTTTGGAGATAACTCATGGATCTGTTGACGTTTTCTAATCAGGGAGAAACTCAATGAAAATTGCTCAATATGGAACAACGATCGCGATCATCCATGCGATCGCCAACGGACTGCATGGTTTAGCCCATGGGTCAATCCCAATTCCTCTTTCTCTGCTTCAGGCTTTATTTGTGGTTATCGTGATTTTTCTGATTCCGATCGTTGCAACTATTTTGCTTTGGACACAATTTCATCACATTGGTAGCTGGCTTTTACTCAGTTCAATAGCTGGATCGCTCCTGTTTGGAATCTACAATCATTTCATCGTGATGAGTTCAGATCATGTGTCTCAAGTTTCCTTTGCAGGTTGGGGTTTACTGTTCCAAATCACAGCCATCCTGATAGTAATTGTGGATGGATTAGGATCTGGAGTTGGCTTGTGGGCATTGAGAAATATGCAGCAAAAAGAGCAGGGTGTTTTATGAGTTATCTCGATGACTTTAACCACCATCGTCCGTTGCTATTCTCGATCGCCTACCGAATGCTGGGAACAGTCACAGATGCCGAAGATATGGTACAAGAAACCTTTCTGCGCTGGCAACAGACGGCAAGCGAAACCGTGCGATCGGCAAAAACTTATCTGGCAACTATTACCACTCGTCTCTGCATCGATCATTTGCGATCGGCTCGCGTTCAACGAGAACAATACGTCGGCACCTGGCTACCAGAACCGATGTTAACGCCACAATCAGACAATTCAACCGATCTAATGGAATTAGCAGACTCGCTTTCGATCGCATTTTTAACTGTACTGGAGCGTTTATCTCCGATCGAACGGGCGGTGTTTCTACTCCGAGATGTGTTCGACTATGACTATGACGAAATTGGTCACATGGTCGGTAAAAGTCCCACTAATTGTCGCCAAATTCTCCGACGAGCGAAGCAGCATCTTGCCGACCAACGTCCTCGTTTCCCAGTTTCCAGACCGCAGCAAGATCAGATTACAGCCCAATTTTTAGATGCCTCCAGCAAGGGCGATTTGCAAGATTTGCTGCTACTTTTGGCGACGGATGTGACATTTTTTTCAGATGGTGGCGGTCAGGTGATTGCAGCCATTAAGCCGATACACGGGGCAATGAAAGTAGCTCGAATGCTATTAGCTATTCGCCGTAAATGGTTGGCTAATGCTCATGTTGTTTCGCGCTTAGTCGAAATCAATGGGCAACCTGGAATTATCCAGTATTTGGATGGCCACATTCACAGCGCGATAACGCTTGAGATTGTTGATGGCTGTATTCAGTCTATCTACAGTGTGCGGAATCCAGAAAAGCTAGAGCGGATTTACAGAGAAATATCGTTGGAGGAGTCGCAAAAGAGCGATCGGTAAATTATTTCAACTATGAGCTAGCTCATAGAAGCTATTGAAATGCCATTGTACGATCGAAGCAATGAACTTAGAGAGGTCTTGGATAATCAATGCTGCTGTTCTAAAAAACACACTAACTCAGGAGATTTTGACATGGATAATATAACTTCAAACAATCCATCTGTTGTAGCAACACCCGACGAAGTTACATTGGAAATTATCACCATTCGACCTGAATTTGAAACGCTAACTCGTCAACGCTTACCCTATTTTGTCGGCATCTCTAAAGCGACCGTTGGTGCTAAAGGACTTTCGATGAACCTAGTGGTGATTCCGCCCGGTGCGTCTGCTGAACCCCATTACCATCGCGACTATGAAACGGCGATCTATATCCTCAAGGGACGTGTGGAAACTCGCTATGGTGTAGGACTAAAGCAATCGATCATTAACGAAGCCGGAGATTTTCTGTTTATTCCACCCAACGTGCCGCATCAGCCTACTAATTTGAGCTTGACGGAAGCTGCACAAGCACTTGTGGCTCGTAACGATCCTAATGAACAAGAAAATGTTGTGCTTTACAACGTTGGATAACCGTTAAGATCACGCTAAATATTTTATCGGTATACTGGCGCGGAATCGTCTTAATTTGCTCCACTCATCGATCGCTAACAACTCACTTCTAGGAAATTTTGACATGAATAACATAACAACTTCAAACAATCCATCTGTTGTAAGACCACCCGAAGTTACATTGGTTCCTAATAACTCACTTTTGACAGAAACCCCTGAAGATGGACGACAACTGGCAGTCAAAATGGCACGGCTGATTATTAAAATGACTCAGCCTGATGAAGCAAAGCGCCTACAGTTACGAGAGGTTTATGGCAATGATGCCATGATGCTGATTGCAGTTGGTCACGTTGTCGCAATAGAATTTGCGACAGTTGCCGCAGCCAACAATTACTGGCGGAAGTAGTATCTCAAAATCATCAGATTCAGTCATGTGTTCAAATTTTTGAGGAATTCACCATGAAAGTTTTGATTCGATTGATAGTTGGTTTTTTTGTCTTCCTGGTAGATGTCGTCTACGGAAATCGTTCCTACCCTCGGTTTTATATGCTGGAAACGATCGCCCGCGTGCCTTACTTTTCCTATCTATCGGTACTGCATCTCTACGAGACGCTGGGTTACTGGCGCAAAGCTGACTTGTTGAAAGTTCACTTCGCTGAAACCTGGAACGAATTGCATCATCTGTTGATTATGGAATCACTCGGAGGCGATCGGCTTTGGATCGATCGCTTCATCGCCCAACACGTTGCATTCGCTTACTACTGGGTCGTCGTGCCGATTTATATGCTGTTTCCCTCTTACGCCTACTACCTGATGGAACTGATTGAAGGTCATGCCTATCACACCTATGATGAATACTTGAAAACCTACGAAGCAGAACTGAAAGCTCAACCTGCGCCCCAGGTAGCAATCAATTTCTATCGCGATGGCGATCTTTATATGTTTGATGAAGTTCAGACTACACTAAGTCATGAATTTCGCCGTCCCAAAGTGGATAGTCTATACGACGTATTCGTGAACATCCGTGATGACGAAGACGAGCACGTGAAAACGATGATAGCACTCCAGAAACCAGAAGCGCGGCTAACCTTCAAAAGTCCCCATACAGTTGTTGAACTGATGGCTGTCAACGCAGATCAAACGGGTTGATTGTAGGGGGGTATTGTCCCAAATCCCCCTTAAATATCCCTTTCTTTATTTCTTAGTCTGCGGAGGCAGACTTCGTTTGTGTAGCAGCGGTTTCAACCGCCGAATTATCT
>JAYTZD010000420.1:0-5922 GCA_043742065.1 Oscillatoriales bacterium | reverse complement strand
ATGCTTTTTCCCGATCGACTGAAACCAGCATTGGGTTAGTTTTATTTTGCGTAATTGTCTGGTTGTTTTTTGATAAAACCTTGACTGGGCGGGCTGCGAGGTTGGTAGCAGCGAGCAACAGCTTCAGCAAAGGACAATTGGGCGATCGTGCCCAACTCGGAGGATCTGACGAAATTGCTCAGATTGCAACCGCTTTTAACCAAATGGCCGATCGCATTCAGTCTGATACGGAGGTGCTACAGGAGAGCGAGAAACGTTTCAGAACTTTGGTTTCTAATATTCCAGGTGCTGTTTATCGATTGGTATTTGATTCTGGCTGGAAAATCCAGTTTATCAGTAATGCGATCGCCGAAATTTCTGGCTATCCCGCCACGGATTTTATTGACAATCGAGTTTTGGTTTTTGAGAGCATCATCCATCCTGAAGATGCCGCAATGGCAGCAGAAATTATCGAAAAAGGAATCATCAAAAAACGAGATTATCTGATCGAGTACCGGATTATTAGAGCAGATGAAAGTGTAAGGTGGGTGTCAGAAAAAGGTCAAGGCATATTCAATGAAAACGGCGATCTTCTCTGGCTTGATGGCGTAATTTTTGACATCACCAAGCGCAAGCTCGCTGAAGCAGAACTTCATCAAACTCTGCAACTTAAAGATGAACTTGCTGTCACGGCTACGGCTCAAGCTCAACAACTAGAACAAACTTTAAAAAATTTACAGCAAACCCAGGCTCAACTAATTCAAACAGAGAAAATGTCTTCCCTGGGTCAAATGATTGCTGGTGTGGCTCACGAGATTAATAACCCAGTCAATTTTATTCATGCTAATATCGCCTACGTCAATAAATACAGTCAACACTTATTAGAGTTTACTGATGTCTACCAGGAGGAATACCCTAATTCCCACCCTAAACTTGCCGAGTTAATGGAGGATTATGATCTGGAGTTTATCAAAGAAGATTTACCAAAAATCTTATCTTCAATGAAAGTTGGTACTGATCGCATTCGTGAAATTGTACTGAGTTTACGAAATTTCTCTCGTTTGGATGAATCTGATGTAAAAGAAGTGAATCTTCACGAGGGAATTGACAGCACTCTGTTGATTTTACAGAGCGACCTCAAAGCTAAAGCCAATTTTAATGAAATTAAAGTTATTAAAAATTATGGAAACTTGCCACCTGTTGAATGTTATGCGGGACAGCTAAATCAAGTATTTATGAATATTTTGAGTAATGCCATATATGCTTTGCATCATACAAAAGAACCGGATTTCAACCAACAGAAAATTGATTCTGCTGGTCAGATTATAATTAGTACATCTATGCAAGAATTAGATTGGGTGAAAATCAGTATTAAGGATAATGGAGCGGGCATAGATGAGGCAGTGAAGTCAAAAATTTTTGACCCTTTCTTTACGACTAAACCAGTAGGTACAGGTACTGGATTGGGATTGTCAATTAGTTATCAGATTGTTGTGGATAAACACGGTGGGAAGTTGCAGTGCATATCCGCAGTTGGAGAAGGGACTGAATTCGCGATCGAGATTCCGATCGCCAATTCCGGCAACTAGCATAGCATAGGATTTACGCAGTTAGCATAGCAGTTTTTAGTTGACTAAATTACAGATATCGGTTAAGGAGACGACAGTGCGAAAAAAGTCAGGGATTTTAATCTGAATCAGCTAAACTGAGCGATAATGAAAACTCGCTTCGACTGCGACTGTTTCTAGTTTGGTGTTCAACGCTATGTCTACTGTCACTTTTGCTTTATCAACGCCTGTAGCTGCTGAGCTTGGGGCATCTTACGGCAGGAATCAATCGCCAAGTCGCCCCACCGTGTCGGCACAGTGGATCGAAGTTTTGGTAGACTCTCCTTTCAGGGGCGCGGGGGACTCCGCATGGCAGGAAAATAAGCTATTTACCTATCGCCTGCCACCGGAACTGGCGGTGCAACCTGGAGATATTCTGAGTGTACCATTTGGTAGTCAGCAAGTGGGGGCGATCGCAATTCGGTTCATTTATCAACTGCCGCCAGACTTAGAACTCGCTAAGGTTAAAGATGTTGAAGATATTGTCAGCAGTGGATTTTTTGCTCCTACTTACTGGGAATTGCTCGATCGCACTTCTAGCTATTATTGCACTCCTTTAATTCAAGTGATTAGAGCATCGCTACCACCGGGTTTGTTAAGTCGTTCCGTGCGCCGGATTCGGTTAGTTAAGGATGCTCTTTCTCCGAATGCCGAAACTTTTCTGAATCCCGCAGCCAGTCAGATTTTACAATTGTTGCAAGCTCAAAAAAATGGCGATTATACTTGGCAATACCTTCAGCGACAAGTCAAGGGAAGTTATCGGGGATTGCGAGATTTATTGAAACGCGGTTGGGTAGAAAGTTATTTAGAACCTCCCCATCCTCCCAAACCAAAACTGAAGCCGGCAGTCACATTAATTGGCAGTGCTTTTGTCACAGATTTAACCCAGCGTCAACAAGAAGTCTTGGAAGTTTTGCGGCGCACAGGTGGTGAAATGTGGGTGAATGATTTGCTAAAAATTTGCTGTGCAAGTTCCTCCGTTGTTAAAGCTTTGGAACAGAAAGGTAGCGTAGTAATTGACCAAAGAGAAGTGCTCAGGGGCGATCGCGGAATTGCCCAAATTCCCGATTCACCCAAAACTTTAACTGATTTCCAGGCCGAAGCTTTAACATTCATTAACAGTTTTTCGGGATTTCGTCAAGTGCTGCTACACGGCGTTACAGGTTCCGGGAAAACCGAAGTGTACTTACAGGCGATCGCACCCATATTAGCTAGTGGCAAATCCGCCCTCGTACTCGTCCCTGAAATCGGCTTGACACCACAACTTACCGACAGATTCCGCGCCCGTTTTGGCGAGCAAATTTGCGTCTATCACAGCGCCCTATCCGACGGCGAACGTTACGATACATGGCGACAGATGCTGACTGGAACGCCGCAAATTGTCATCGGCACGCGATCGGCCATTTTTGCACCTTTACCTCACCTCGGCTTAATTATCCTGGACGAAGAACACGATACCAGCTTCAAACAAGAACAACCAGCCCCTTGTTACCACGCCCGCACTGTTGCCAAATGGCGCGCCGAATTAGAAAATTGTCCGTTAATTTTAGGTTCCGCTACCCCAGCCTTAGAGACTTTTGTCGGGACGCAAATCAATAGTTATTCCTTGCCAACTATCCATTATTTATCATTGCCAGAACGCATTTATTCGCGCCCGATGCCGCCGATTGAAATCGTTGATATGCGCCAAGAATTGCGGCAAGGAAATCGTTCAATTTTTAGTGTTTCTCTGCAAAATGCTCTGGAAGAATTGCAAGAAAGACAACAGCAAGGTATTCTATTTATTCACAGAAGAGGACATAGTACCTTTGTCTCTTGTCGGAGTTGTGGCTATGTGATGGAATGCCCCAATTGTGATGTTTCGCTTTCTTATCACAACGTCGGCGAAGGGACAGCAGAAATGTTGCGATGTCACTACTGCAACCACACGGAACGACACCCTCAAAACTGTCCTGAATGCAGTTCTCCTTACTTCAAAAACTTTGGTAGTGGCACTCAACGAGTCGAACAGGAATTAACCAGATTGTTTCCAGAATTACGGGCAATTCGGTTTGACAGCGATACAACTAGAAATAAAGGAGATCACCGGAGATTGTTAACCCAATTTGCGAATGGGGAAGCTGATATTTTGTTGGGTACACAGATGCTGACTAAAGGGTTAGATTTAGCTGGAGTGACATTGGTGGGAGTTGTGTCTGCTGATGGGTTGCTAAACTTATCAGATTATCGGGCAAGTGAACGAGCTTTTCAAACTTTAACTCAAGTGGCGGGGCGTGCGGGTAGAGGGGATGATCCGGGAAAGGTAATCATGCAAACTTATACTCCCGAACATCGGGTAATTCAAGCAGTGAGGCGGCACGAATATACAAGTTTTGTGGAAACAGAATTAGCCGAAAGAACTGCGCTAAATTATCCTCCTTCGGGGCGACTGGTTTTATTGCGATTAAGCAGTTTGGATGCGGCAGAAGTTGCGGTAACGGCGGTACAATTAGCCTCTGCTTGTCATGAGTATATTCAGCGATTGTCTTTACCAGGTTGTGAGTTGTTGGGGCCGGCACCTGCGGCGATTATGCGGGTGGCAAATCGGTATCGGTGGCAGATTTTGCTGAAGTTGCCTTTGGATGAGTCGGTGGATTTGTCGGATTTGATCGGATTGCGCGATCGCACGCCACGTTCTGTTAGTTTAACTATTGATGTCGATCCGTTAAATTTTGGTTGAGGGTTATTAGTTGGATGGGGCGGGTTTATATAGATTGTTGATCATCGTTATAGATTGTTGATGAACCCGCCCCTACCAGCGAAATTTATCGCATTTGTCTAATTCCTTAGCAGTCGTAAACCGCTGATAGTTACTATTACTGTAGACCCTTCATGGCCGATTACACCTAAAGGCATGGTGATACTTCCGAGGAAATTCGCGGCTAATAACAACACAATACAACTGAGTGCAAAAACAATGTTTTGTTTGACGACATTTTGAGCGCGGCGACCTAAAATAATTGCCTTTGCTAGTTGTTCCAATCGATCGGCCATTAATACAATATCCGCAGTTTCTAAAGCGACATCGCTACCGGAAATTCCCATTGCAATGCCGACGGAAGCTTGAGCGAGGGCGGGTGCGTCGTTGATGCCATCTCCTACCATTGCGACGGTTTGATATTGTTTTTGTAATCGTTTAATTACGTCTACTTTATCTTCGGGTAAAAGTCCAGCATATACTTCATTGATGCCTAATTCGTGGGCAATATATTCAGCGGTTTGCTGATTGTCGCCAGTCAGCATAATTATATGTTCTACGCCTAATTTCTTCAAGCGTTCAATCGTGTTTTTGGCTTCGGGGCGGAGTGTGTCGGCTACAGCAATTATGCCCAAAAGTTTATAGTCATTTGCTACCCAAACAACGGTTTTTCCGGCTGCTTGCAACTGCTGACTGATTTGAGTTAATTCCGCAGTTGCTTCCACAAAGTCAGCTTTGCCAATAGTGATGATTTGGTTGTTGACTTTGCCGATGATTCCTTGTCCGACTTTTGCTTGGACTTCTGTTGCGGTGGGGAGTGCTAATTGTTGCTGTTGGGCGGCTTGGACAATTGCTTGGGCGATCGCGTGTTCGGAGTAACTTTCCAAAGCAGCAGCTAATTGCAGAACCTCTGTTTCAGTATATCCGGTGGCGGGGACAATTTGGACAACTTGCGGTTTTCCAGTTGTGAGAGTTCCGGTTTTATCAAATGCGATCGCCCTAACTTTACCAATTATCTCTAAATCTGCACCACTTTTAAACAAAATTCCTTGTTTCGCACCATTGGCAATGCCCGAAAGCAGCGCTGGCATAATCGAAGCCATCAGCGCGCAAGGAGAAGCAACCACCAGGAAAATCAATGCCCGATAGATAGTATCTTCCCAATTCCAGCCTAAAACAAAGGGCGGCAAAATTGCTAGCAGCAAGCCTAAAACCACAATTAATCTGGCATAACCGCGCTCAAACTTTTCGACAAACTGTTGAGAAGGAGGCGCTTCGGTTTGCGCTTGTTGCACTAGGCGAATAACTCGCTGAATCAAACTGCTTTCGGGACTTTTGTGAACTTCCAGTTGCAGCGCGCCGAAACCGTTAATTGTCCCTGCATATACTTCATCACCGCTAGTTTTTTCCACAGGCATAGATTCGCCAGTAATCGAGGCTTGATTCAGGGTGCTGAAACCTTCGACAATTATCGCATCTGTGGGAATGATTTCGCCCGGTTTGACTAAAATGCGATCGCCTATTGCCAATTTTGCGATCGCAACTTCCCGTTCATCGCCGTATAATACAACTCTAGCAGTATCCGCAGTCAGACTCATC
>JAYTZD010000419.1:0-3005 GCA_043742065.1 Oscillatoriales bacterium | reverse complement strand
CAATCAACTTCCAACAAGGGTCATTCGATTTTAGATTTTAGATTTTGGATTTTAGATTAGTGGTAGGGTGCGTCAGACGAAGTTATAGGGCGATGATTAAAAATCTCCGATCTGACGCACCTTACTAAATATCAAAGATGATTGATAGTAACATTTTTCCATGTATCGTGGTAGGGTGCGTCAGACGAAGTTATAGGGCGATGATTAAAAATCTTCGATCTGACGCACCTTACTAAATATCAAAGATGATTGATAGTAACATTTTTCCATGTATCACTGAGATATTCGGCCACTAAACGGCGGTGACAATTATGAGGTTTTGGTTCGCTACAAAGCAGACACGCACAATCCATAATATCCAGCGAAACCTTGTGTTCAATTTGTCGATCGCGCATTAAGCCCAAAAACTGCCGTTCATAAACATCCCAATCTCCCTTTTTTGAGTAAAACCAATTGTAAATAAATTAATTGCTTTTATTTAGGTATTTAGCCTGCGCTGATGGACTAAAGTTTGTCTAGCCCAATTGTTTTAAACTGTGGGTTTCTTCACAAAACCTTGAATCAAAAGTTGCAAAGCCAGCAACATCAAACCCACAGCAGCAAAAGCAAACACACCGCCACCCAAAGCCACAATTCCCATTACCAAAGTCCGCACAGCCGCCCCAATATTAATCACTGTCACGTTGTCAGAGTGAATTGGTTTGTTCGCAAAGGTTTGGGCGATCGACAAAGTAAGCGCATACAAAGCCGCCGCAAAACCTCCCGCCATTAGCGAACCAGTCACGCACCGCAATACCGTTGGTGGCTGAGGTGATGTTGGGGAATTATTCTCAGCAGAACTTGGAGTTTGAGAACTAGAATTGGGATTAGTTAAATCAGCCATTTGGATTTTAGATGTTAGATTTTAGATTTTGGATTTCGGGTTGATTGACCCAAAATAAAATCTGTGTTTCGCTCTATTTTACCAGATACTTCAAGCTGATTAGACTTCTGACCAAATTAGATTGGTTTGCGTCGATGCCGATCGATCACCAATTTGAGCTAATTTCCATTGGGAACAATCCGAATCCCAGTATTGCTAAACTTTGTTACCCAAAAATCTAAATCTGGAGAGGCGATCGCATTTTTAACCTGTTCCTGAACCTCCTCCGCCCTTTCTTGAGACTCCGCCAACGCAAACACCGTCGGCCCAGAACCCGACATCATCGTTCCCAAAACCCCCGCCGACTCAAAAGCCTCGCGCAACTGTAACACTTGCGGATAAACAGGTAGAGCCACTTTCTCCAAATCATTGTGTAGCAATTGACCAATTTTCGATCGGTCTTTTTGGGCGATCGCCCCCACCATCGGGCCAGAATGCAGCCTTTCCCGGCGACAATCCAAATCCTCCGGCGCACAATAGGAACTACTGAACTGTTGGCGATAAGTTTGATACGCCCAAGCCGTAGAAATACTGAGATTCCGAAACTTCGCCAACACCACATACAAAGGGCTACAATCAGGCAGTGGCGAGAGTTGGTCTCCGCGACCAGTAGCTAAAGCCGTACCTCCAGCAATGCAAAAAGGCACATCAGAACCCAAAGTTCCGCCCAACTCTTGTAACTCCGACTGAGTTAGTCCCAATTGCCACAATAAATCCATCCCGACTAAAACCGCCGCCGCATTTGCCGAACCGCCAGCCAGTCCCGCCGCCACCGGAATTTGCTTATGAATAGCAATTTCGACACCGCCGTATTTTGCCAAAGCATCGGGGAATTGCTTTGCCAACAAATCTGCTGCTCGGTAGGCTAAGTTATTCTTATCAGGAGGGACTTGCGGGTGATCGCAACGCACGCGAATGGTGTCTGTACCGATCGCACGTAAGTCAATGCGATCGACTAAATCTATGCTTTGAAGCACCATCGCCAGTTCGTGATATCCGTCTGGGCGATCGCCTATGATTTCTAAATAGAGATTGATTTTTGCTGAAGCTAGTAGAGAATATGAACGCATAGGTAATTGAGCCACGGGTGAAATAAACCCCTGGTTGAAATTAATTGACACCAACCAAAATCCATTTTCTCATAACTCAACAGAATTTATCATTAAAATTCCGATTAGCGTTACCGGAGTATTCCCAAATCAAAAATAATAATCGGAATTTTAATGATCAACGCTATTATCTACGATCGGCTGACTAGAGATCATATTGTTACTCAAATTCACCCATTGCTCCACGCTTAAATCTTCCGCGCGAGATTCAGGATTTATCTCTAACTTTTCTAACAATTCAACAAATTTATCTAAATCCACAGTAGCTTTCAAATTATTTCTGAGCATCTTGCGCTTGCTACCAAATCCTAACTTAACTAAACTCTCCAAATGACGCGGATTAACAGCAGGAATTTCGATCAATCTCGGAACTAGCCGCACCACCGCCGAATCAACTTTTGGTGGCGGCACAAAGTCTCTAGCAGGAACATCGCAAATTAACTCACATTCTGCTAAATATTGTACCCGTACCGACAAAGCACCAAAGGCTCTTGAACCCGGTTTGGCATAAAGTCTTTGGGCCACTTCTTTCTGCACTAACAGCACGATCGAATCGAAGGGTTTAGTCGCCGGAACAGATATGGTTCCCAGCAGTTTTTGCAAGATCGGGCCAGTAATATTGTAAGGAATATTGGCAACAACTTTATTGGGATTTTGGAATTTGGTAAAAGCTACGAGTTGGTTATCTAAATCCATTTCCAGTATGTCGCCTTGGAGTAGCAAAAAGTTGTCGGCTTTACCCAGTTGCTTAGCTAGCCGTTGGCACAAATCTCGATCGATTTCCACGGCCACAACAGACTCAGCCTCAGCCAGCAAGCGCCGAGTCAGAATCCCCGTACCAGGCCCGATTTCCAGGACGCGGGAGCCCGACAAATTCGCCGCTTTGACAATCTTATCTAAGGCTTTCTCACTTTTGAGCCAATGTTGAGCAAATTGTTTTCGGGGGGTGGGCGATCGCATTTTTTGAAATATTG
>JAYTZD010000418.1:0-3009 GCA_043742065.1 Oscillatoriales bacterium | reverse complement strand
CCAGGGAATAAATCGGACTCAATTTAGACTTAATTCCCATATCATGGGATAATTTGATTGCAGGTTCAAACCCGACATCCATCAATACTTTGACAGCCACCACATTCACCGAACTTGTCAAAGCATCAGAGATCGATCGCCAACCGCTAAACTTTTTGCCATAATTGTTTGGTTGATAGCCATCGATAATAATTGGTGCATCTTCGTAACTGTCATAGGGCGAAAAACCAGCCGCCATCGCCGCAGCATAAACTAACCCTTTAAACGTCGATCCGGGCTGCCGCAAAGCCTGAGTAGCGCGATTAAACTGACTTTCCTTGAAATTTCCACCCCCTACCAACGCCTTAACTTCCCCAGTTTTGGAGTCCATAGAAACTAAAGCTGCTTGTTCAAAACCCTGACGGCGGCCATCAGTTTCGATCGCATCTTTCACCACTTGTTCCGCGATTTTCTGCCATTTCAAATCCACCGTCGTCTCAACAGTCAAACCACCAGCTTCCAAAGCATCCTGAGAAACATAGCGGGGCAATTCCTTCCTAATATAACTAGCAAAATAAGGCGCAACCACTTGAAATCGCTTCGGGGGACTTGGTTTAATCGTTATGGATTCTGCCATCGCCTCCTTCGCTTGAGCCTCAGTAATTACCTTCGCTTCTTGCATTTGTTGCAGCACAAGATTGCGGCGTTTCTTCGCAAATTTCGGATTGACCAAAGGAGAATATTCGCTTGGTGCCGGCGGTAAGCCAGCCAAAGTTGCCATCTCTGCCAAAGTCAATTTGTCAACTGTTTTACTAAAGAAAACCCAAGCTGCATCTGCGACTCCGTAAGCATCTGAACCCAAGTAGACGAGATTTAAATATCTTTCTAAGACTTGTTCTTTACTTAACTCTCGCTCAATTTTTTGAGCCAAAAGAGCCTCCCGAAGTTTCCGCTTAATACTTCTTTCCTGATTCAGAAAAACAACACGGGCTAATTGTTGCGTGATTGTACTTCCACCCTGCACCAAATCTCTGGCTAATACATTAGAAACAATAGATCGCACAATACCTTGATAATCGACCCCGCGATGATCGTAAAAACGGCGGTCTTCTATGGAAATGAAAGCTTTAGTCAATAAATCGGGAATTTCTTTAAGTTTCAATTTATCTCTAGTTGCAGGCCCGGATTGCAACAAAATCGTACTGTCTGCTGCCTTAATTGTCAGTGTTCCATCACGATTAAAAGCCAACAAATCGTTAACATCCGGCAAACCTTTACTTAAACTATGCAAAATCCAAAAACCATAGATTAAAGCGCCACTGCTAATACTGGCAACACCTACTCCTACCCAAAATCTAGGGCGGCGAGACCGCAGTTTCTTGATTTTTTTCTGTGGCTGACTATTTTGTGGTAGTTCGCTATTTTCGGGTAGTTCGCTACTTGGCTGCGGTGTACTGTTTTCGAGTAGTTCGCTAGTTGGCTGCGGTGCGCTACTTTTCGATTTTTTAGATAATTTAGTTTCCAACCAAGTCAACCCAGGCTGCAACAATTCTGTTCCCTTTGCTTGGAATCTGGTAACTTGAGGTTCAATTTCCAACCAAACTATTAAGCGCTTCAATCCTTCCCAATCGCGCTTAACTATTGGATAGTTATGACTTTCATGTTCTAATTCCGACTCCTGGGGAGGTGTTGAATCTTCTGGCATCACATACTCCAATTGTTCCGCCGTTGTCCGTGTAGAAAATTCCGCCTGCGATTCCGGCAAATCGAGCTCTTTTCCCTTCGCAGCCTGCGGCGATTTTCGATCGAAATTGCCACTTATTGCGTTAGTGACTTTGCTCAACTTATCTTTGATATTTGAGAAAAATTCTGCCACGTTTAGACCTTCAAACCTCATCAACTGAAATGAAAAATTAAAAATTAAAAAGGCGAACCCTCTTCAATTTTTAATTTTCAACTTGACATCTTATTCAATACAATTGTACAGATTCTGGAATTAGGGATTTTGAATTAAAAACTATTTAACTCAAAACTCCTAACTCAGAACTTTTTTTTAACCAGCATGACCAAGTGCCAAAGCAGCTACCAGCATACCCAACACCAGGAAAGGCTGAGCACTTGCCTGATATTTAACATCATTTTCGAGAGGATTGCGTAAAAAATACATATCCTGAAAAGTGATTTGGGGAATAATCAGCAGCAGGAGAATTACAGCGTATAGATTTTGGTGGATGCTCATCAAGTAGCCTGCAATCCCGGCTTGAAATATGTCGATCATCAACACGCAAATCCAGGCTGCGGTGGTGATGCCAAACATCACTGGCAAAGATTTTAACCCTAATTGCCGATCGCCTTCAACACTTTTGAAATCATTAACGATCGCAATTCCCAGCCCTGCCAAACTGTAAAACAGGGTCAAAATCATAATTGTTGGATTTAGTGTACCAAATAAAGCTTGACCAGCCCACCAAGGCAGGGCAATGTAGCTAGCACCCAGGGCATAATTTCCCAACCAGCCATTCTGCTTGAGTTTCAACGGAGGTGCGGAGTAGATGTATGCCAAAAATGCGCCACCGAGAGTCAAAACAGTCATGATCGGGAATTCGTGACCTGCCCATAAGTCTAGAGCATAAGCGACCCCAATGCCTGCGACCAATAATACCAAAATTTGGGTGACAACTTCGGGAATGGAGATGATCCCGGAGGGAATTGGACGGTAGGGCTCATTAATGGCATCGATGTCGCGATCGTAAAAATCGTTCAGAGTTTGAGTGTAGCCGGTCAGTAGCGGCCCTGACATCAACATACAAGCTGCTGCGATCGCAAAATTTTCCAGATTCCAAGTATAGTTCCCAGAAGAAGCCGCGCCACACACCACGCCCCACATCAGGGGAATCCAGGTAATCGGCTTCATTAGTTGCAAGCGAATCTTCCAAATGGAAGTTTCCCCACCAGCAGCCCCTTTCATCCCCAACAGTTGCCGAGTTTTGGCACTACGGCTGTCTGCTTGAGGACTTTCTGGTGCAGTTT
>JAYTZD010000417.1:0-12078 GCA_043742065.1 Oscillatoriales bacterium | reverse complement strand
TTCGTTCCTCTCTTAATCTAGAAGAAGTGATGAAAATGGCGGTTGAAGAAGTTCGCCAATTTCTGTCAACTGACAGAACAATTATTTACCGCTTTAATCCAGATTGGAGTGGATTTGTAGCCGTCGAGTCGGTAGCAGTAGGTACGATGCCGATTTTGGGAATTGACATTAATGATGATTGCTTTCGAGAAGGCTACATTTCTGTTTACGAGCAGGGACACATTCGCGCGATCGACAATATTTACACGGCGGGCATTTCAGAGTGCCACATTAATTTACTGAGTCAGTTTGAAATTAAAGCTAACCTCGTGGTTCCCATTTTGCAAGGTAAAAAACTATGGGGATTACTCATTGCTCATCACTGCCGCAGTCCAAGGAATTGGAACTCTTCTGAGATAGAATCTCTCAAGCAAATTTCCGTCCAGCTAGCAATTGCCATCCAGCAATCAACCCTTTTTCAACAAGCAAAAACCGAAATTTCTGAACGCAAATTGGCAGAAACAGCATTACAAAAAGCTGTCATAACTGCTGATAGAGCTAACCGCGCCAAGAGCGAATTTCTTTCTTCTATGAGCCACGAATTGCGGACTCCTCTGAATGCCATTCTGGGATTCAGTCAGGTGATGGTGCGCGATTCATCTTTAAACAATCAACACCAGCAGCATCTAGAAATTATTAATCGCGCGGGCGAACACTTGCTTTCGCTAATTAATGACATTTTGGAAATGTCCAAAATTGAAGCAGGTAGAAGTCAGCTTAATGAAAGCAGTTTTAATTTAATCCGTCTGTTAGAAACCTTAGAAGAAATGTTTCGATTGAAAGCTAAATCTAAGAAATTGCAGCTCAATTTTGAAGTGGCTGAGGGCGTACCGCACTTTGTTAAGGGAGATGAGGGTAAATTGCGCCAAATTTTGATTAATCTTGTCGGAAATGCGATCAAATTTACAGAGACGGGTAGTGTTACTTTGCGAGTCAAGAAGACGGTAGAAGAAAGTTTGATGGCTGAAACCGCAGAGTTTATGGGTACAAAAATAAAAACTGCCGATGTAGGTTACGAAGAGTCGGAATCGGCGGAATTTGATAGTGTAGATGTGAATTATATTCCCCCGGTATTGTTAGGGGTTGATTTTGAGATTGAAGATACTGGCGCTGGTATTGCCGCAGAAGAGATGAATAAATTATTTCAACCCTTCGAGCAAACAACAACAGGTTATAAATCTCAACAGGGGACTGGATTAGGTTTACCAATTAGTCGGAAATTTGTACAAATGATGGGAGGAGATATTGCTGTCAGCAGTACCCCTAATTTGGGAAGTACATTTTCATTTGAGATTCAACTTAGTCTTGCCGATCTAACTGAGATTAAAATGCTTCAACCGCAGAAAAAAGTCATTGGTTTAGCACCGAATCAACCAGAATATCGAATTTTGGTGGTTGACGATCGCCCTGACAACTGTCTAGTCATAGTCAGATTATTGTCACCGCTAGGTATCCTCGTGCGAGAAGCTAGAAATGGGCAAGAAGCTATTGCTATCTGGGAGGAGTGGCAACCGCAGATGATTTGGATGGATATGCAAATGCCTGTGATGGATGGCTATGAAGCTACCAGACGCATTAAAGCTCATCCTCTCGGAAAACAAACCTCGATTGTGGCTCTCACTGCTAGCGCTTTTGAAGAGGAACGAAAAACTATTTTGGCAGCAGGGTGCGACGATTTTATCCGTAAACCCTTCGAGGCAAATGTACTATTTTCGATCATGCAAGAACTTTTAGGTATTAGCTATATTTACGAGGAATCTGTGGAGGAAAAAATCGAAAATGAAACTACAATTAGCGTAGTTACCAGCAATGAATCTGTGGAATTCCAACTGTGCCAAATGCCTCTTGATTGGGTGCAGAAGATATCTGATGCTGCTCATGAATGTTCCGACGATAAAATTTTCCAGTTGATTAGTGAAATGCCTAGAGAATTTGATTCATCCGCAAAAGTCTTAACTGCTTTAGCCCATGATTTCTTATTTGATGATATTATGGATCTGGGGAGATTAGCCGTTACAGACCGTCAATCGATTTGAGATTTGAGATTTGAGATTTTAGATTGACCCCACGGATAAATGCTCTTTCTTGAGGATTTTAGATTTGAGATTTTAGATTGATTCCACGGATAAATCCGGGGGCTTGTACCACCTTTGAAATTCTTGGTCAATGTTAATATTTTTTATTGAAAACTAAGCGTCTTATCCTATGGACAGTAATCCATATCCTACAATTCAAGCCAGCATTCTCGTAGTTGATGATATGCCAGATAACGTGCGGCTTTTATCAACAATCCTGACTGCACAAGGGTATAAGGTTCGTAAAGCGCTCAATGGGCAAAGGGCGATCGCTACAGTGCAAGAGTTTCCGCCGAATCTAATTTTGCTGGATGTGATGATGCCAGAAATGAATGGATATGAGGTATGTGAAAAGTTGAAAGCTTCGCCAACTACCAGTTCCATTCCAGTGATTTTTTTAAGCGCCTTGGATGATGTTTTGGATAAGGTGAAAGCCTTTGATGTGGGGGCAGTTGACTATATTACTAAACCTTTTCAAGATCAAGAAGTATTGGCACGAGTGGCTAATCAGTTAACAATTCAAAGTCAACGAAAGTTACTTCAAGAGCAAACGAAGCAATTAGAAGAACTTGTCGAACGTTTGCAAAACGAGATTAAAGAGCGGCAGGAGGTTGAACTAGCTTTACGCCTCGCTCAAAAAAAATCAGATCATCTATTGTTAAATATTTTGCCAGCAGCGATTGTTGAAAACTTAAAAAAAGGCCAGGGTTCTGCTGCCGAGAGGTTTGACTCAGCAACAGTTTTGTTTGCTGATATTGTTGATTTTACTTCTCTTGCTGCCAGAATTTCACCTCTGGAATTGGTAAATTTACTCAACCAGATTTTTTCAAATTTTGACAGCTTAACTGAAAAACACGGTTTGGAGAAAATTAAAACGAATGGGGATGCTTATATGGTAGCAGGGGGATTGCCGCTGCCGACGGCAGATCATGCAGAAGCGATCGCAAATATGGCGTTAGATATGCAGGCTGCGATCGCCCATTTTCAAACTGACACAGGCGAACCTTTTCAAATTCGGATTGGCATTCATACAGGGCCAGTAGTTGCTGGTGTAATTGGCACTAAAAAATTTACCTATGACTTGTGGGGAGATACTGTTAATGTTGCTTCTCGGATGGAATCTCAAGGATTACCGGGGTGTATTCAAGTTACTACTGCTGTTTACGAGGAATTAAAAGATCGGTATGTATTTGAGGAAAGAGGTGCGATCGAGGTTAAAGGTAAAGGAGAGACGATCACCTATTGGCTCAAGGCTAAAAAAGCTTGTAGGGACACGGCAGTGCCGTGTCCCTACGGGGATACTGAATATACATCATAAACCTGCAATTTGCTGTAATTAAAAAATGAAAATTATTTGTAATTTAAAAGTTGCATTTTCCCGTAGTATCTCAATGCGATCGATAAATTCTCGAAAGTAGAACCTGCGTTCCGATTCTGATAAATCTAGCCAAAACTGCGGAATAGAAACAGTTTGAGCAGTTTCTCGCAAATTCACTGGCGGTAATTGTGCGAGTTTACTTTGCAATTCTGCGATTTCTGTGCGGATTTTGTAGACTCTAAATTCGGCAGTTTCTGTGTCTAAAATGCCATTTTCAATCAGGGCTGGTAGTTGATTGATGATTTGTTCTTTAAATTCGATCGCCTTTCCGATGCCGACTTTAATTCCATTCATATCTGGAATTTTCAACCCAGCAACGGCATCCGGTAAATTTTGACAAATTCCTGCTATGGTTAATTGTAATACTTCGTCGTAGTCAAGGCCGCTACATTTAGGGTTGTTGGGACAGTTAATTGGCCGCAAATAAAGATATTCTCGGTTTTTGCGGTAGGCGGTAACTTTTGCGACTGTCATGGGCGATCGACATTCTGCACAAATTGCTAAACCTGCAAGGGAACGAGGAGCACTGGCAGTGCGGGGAGCAAGGCGGCGGTTACGGCGTAGCAATCGGTCTATTTGGGCTGCTTCTTCTCTGGAAATAATCGGGACGTGAGTATTAGGAATTACTTGACCGTTTTGATATTCTAAATCGCCTCGGTAGGCGGGATTTGTTAACCAGCGGCGGCCGGTACTGACAGAGATTTTTTTGTGGTATTTCTTTGCTAAATAACGCACGGAACCTCGCAAGGAACCGTAGATCAAAAAGTGTTCAAAAAAGTCTTTGACGGTGGGGGCTGTGGTTTTATCGATCGTGTAGCGTTCTTTGCCACGCCGATACCCATAGGGAGCTTTACCCGGTGGAATGCGGGCTTTGATGCGGTTGCGGGCGTGTCCTTTGCGAATGCTGCGGCTGTGTTGGCTGCGCTGGATTTCTGCTAGAAGTTTGAGTAAGTTTGCTCTGTTTTCTGTTGGTTTTTGGTCTGTGACAATTAGTTCGATGCCGAGGGTTTCGAGTTGGGCGAGGTGCGCGCACACTTCCTGTAGTGTGTCGCCTAGTTCTTCAAAGCGCTGAATTAACAGGTATTTGACTGGTTCAGTTTGGCAGTCTTTGAGGAGTTGTTGTAGTTGTTGTCGTCCTCCTAAGTCTTGATAGGTGCGATCGACCTCTTGGCCCCAAAATCCTGGTGCAGGTGGTGCTTCTAGTAGAGGTTCACTATAGCTGTAGGCGATGATTTTCATGTATCACTCGCTGAGTTCGATGATATTTCCGTCGGGATCTTGGGTAAATAAAGCCGATCGACCTGATGCGCTCATTTGAATCTGGCAATTGTGAGCAATTAATTGCTTTTTGGCTGCTTCTAAGTTAGCAACAGAAAATGCTAGATGTCGATTGCGTCCCAATTTCTCATGGTCTACGGCATCCGGGATAATTGTTGCAGCTAAGATTAGGTGTATCTGGAAGTTGCCAATTTGATACCAAATACCGGGAAATTTTAAGATCCTATCTATTTTTGATAGTCCTAATATGACACTGTAAAAGTATTCTGACTTTTCGAGGTTGGAAATGATTAGGGCGGTATGCAGAGATTGAGTAATTTGCATCTTGATTAGTATTTATTTTTTTATTCTAACTGCTGACACAGGCAGATTAGCACTGATGAACACAGATTTTTTGATGTTTGTTGAGTTTTTGATATGATAACATTATCGGTTGCTCTTAATATATCCATTATCAAGTTTTGTTACAAAAAACTGCCCACCGAGAGTATTTTTAGTAATGGTTTATCCAAAAAGTGCGATCGGCTCCACCTCCGGCAAATTCCGTCTCCGCAGCATCTTAGTCGTTCCCTTTGTGGTGCAAATTGTAGCTGCTGTTGGCTGGGTTGGCTATCTCTCTTACAGAAACGGAGAGCAGAGTGTCAACGATATTGCTAGTCAGTTGCGTCGGGAAGTGAGTGCGAGAGTTTACGAACGTGTCCAAACCTATCTGGAAGCTCCGCCGCTGGTAAATCAAATCAATCAGGATGCTTTACCTTTGGGATTGTTGAATTTTGAAGATTTGGAGCAAACTCGACCCTATTTCTGGAAACAAGTTCTGCGCTTTAATTCGATCGGTTATGCGGGAATTGCCAACGAAAAAGGTCAGTACCTGCGTGTGGGTTGGGTAAATCGGTTGGTTGGACTTGAACAACCTCAGCTTGCTCAACAACTGATTCCAGAAGGTGGCGACCTAATCTTATACAATCTTGACGGTGATGGAAACCCAACAAAAATTGACAAAACCACGCCTAATTACGATGTTCGTATGCGCCCTTTTTATAAAGTTGTTGTTGAGAAGAAACAGGCAGCTTGGAGTGATGTTTACCTTAATTTCACCTACGGTACGCTGCAAATTAATGCGAGTCTACCCTATTATGATGCTGAGGCAAATTTAATTGGCGTGCTGACTTGCCAGATGGGGCTAGATCAAATTAGGAATTTTCTACAAACTTTAAGTGTGGGTAATTCTGGTCAAATATTTATAATTGAACCACAGGGTGAATTAATCGCCAGTTCAATAAAAAGTCAGCCTATTTCAGTGGGAAAAGGCAAAGATACTAAACGGCTCAAAGCACAGGAGAATAGCAACCCACTGATGCGTGAAAGTGTGATTTATTTGCTCAGAAAGTTCAAGAAGTTGGAGGATATTAATCAAACAGTTCAACTTGATTTCAAGCTGAATGGTCAGCGAAAATTTCTGCAAGTTTCTCCGCTAACTGATAAATACGGTCTTAACTGGCTGATTATAGTAGTAGTTCCTGAAGCGGACTTTATGACGCAAATTTATGCAAACACTCGCCACACTATTTTGCTGTGTATCGCGGCTTTAATTGCCTCTGTTGGAGTTGGTATTCTCACGGCTAGCTGGATTACTCGCCCCATTTTACAAATTGCTCAAGCTTCAGAATATCTCGCAGGTGGTGTTCTCAACCAAAATGTTGATTCGAGTCGAATTTTTGAAGTTGAAACACTAACACATTCCTTTAATATTATGGCGAAACAACTGAGAGAATCCTTTGAGACTTTAGAAGATAAAGTCAAAGAACGCACTTCCGAACTCGCCACAGCTACTGAAGAAATTGCTGATCTCAATCAGCGGCTGAGTGCGGAAAACCTCCGCATGAGTGTGGAACTCGGTATGCTGAGACAGATGCAGCAATTGATTCTGCCAAAACCTGCGGAACTCGCAGCGATTAAAGATTTAGATATTGCCGGATTTATGGAGCCAGCTTCGGAAGTTGGGGGCGATTACTATGATGTACTTTGTACTGGCGGAGTTGTGACAATTTGCATTGGTGATGTGACTGGACATGGATTAGAAAGTGGTATTTTGATGGTGATGACTCAAGCCGCTGTCCGCACTCTCCAGGAAATGCAAGAATCTAACCCAGTGTGCTTTTTAGATACACTCAACCGCACTATTTATAAAAATGTTCAACGGATGAATTCGGACAAAAACCTGACGCTAGCTCTCCTCAATTACGCCGATTGTCAAGTTAGTATTAGTGGTCAACATGAGGAAACTCTCGTAGTCAGAAAAAACGGTCAAGTTGAACGTATTGACATGATGGATTTAGGATTTCCAATTGGTTTAGATGAGGATATTTCAAATTGGATAAGTCATGTTTTAATAGACTTAGAACCGGGGGATGGATTAGTTTTATATACGGATGGTATCCCCGAAGCTAGCAATATGGATGAAGAATTTTACGGTATTGAAAGACTTTGTGATGTGCTTTCTGAAAACTGGCATTTGAGTGCTGAACAAATTAAGCAAGCCACCATCGATGATTTGCGGGAATTTATTGGAGAACAAGAAGTATTTGATGACATTACTTTGCTAGTATTGAAGCAACGGAGAAAGATTGTACATGATTTATGATTGACTGTCATTATCAGGGAAATTTTGTTAATTCCAACTTTTAACTTAGAATTGAAGTAGAGATGTACAGCTTAAGTTTGTTGGACTGGCAATTCAATGATAAACTCGGTTCCCTTTCCTGGTTCTGACTCGCACCGCAGAATTCCTAGGTGGTTTTCTACTAGAATTTTGTAGACAATAGACAATCCTAAACCAGTGCCTTTGCCGATTTTCTTGGTTGTGAAAAACTGCTCGAACATTCGTTCTTTTACCTGTGGACTGATTCCCGATCCAGTGTCAGAAATCCGCACTCTGACTCGATCGTTTTCTACTAGCTCAGTGCGGACATAAATCTTTAATGAAGTATCTGGTCGCTCTTCTGCTGCTTCTTCCAAAGCATCGATCGCGTTGCTAATCAAATTCATAAATACTTGATTGAGTTGTCCGGCATAACACTCTATAAGAGGCAATTTTCCGTAGTCTTTAACTATGTCAATATCACGGCGATTTTTTTGAGGATTGAGGCGATTTCGCAAAATTAACATGGTACTGTCAATGCTATCATGCAAATCACACAGTGTCATGTTACTGTTGTCCGATCGCGAAAAGTTTTGCATTGATTTGACAATTTCGCGAATTCGATCGGAACCCATTTGCATTGAAGATAGCACTTTTGGCAAGTCTTCAAGTAAAAAATCTAGCTCCATTTCTTCGATCTGATCTTGGATATCCTTAGAGGGATTGGGATATTCTTCTTGATAGAGACGCAGTAGGTGGAGTAAATCTTGGGTATAAATTTCGACATGGCTTAAGTTGCCGTAAATAAAACTGACTGGGTTATTGATTTCGTGGACGATACTAGCCATTAGTTCTCCCAGAGAAGACATTTTTTCGCTGTGGAGTAGTTGAACTTGGGCTTCTTTTAGTTCGCGAAGTGTTTGATTGAGTTCAGTCGTTTGAGCTTCCGATTCAGCCCTAGCAGCGCAACTTTCTTGATACAGTTCAACCTGTCTGAGATTCACTTCAAGTTGTTCCATTTCACTTTCTTGTTGATATTGACTAACCACGGCATCAAAAGCTTGCAGAAGTTCCCCGGAAGCTGCTGCTATAATGTACGACAAGTGGGGATTGTCCGGCTTGAGTTCGGCATCTGGAACTTCGACTAATGCTTTAATGCGATCGATATATTCGCGTACTTGTTTGTCTAGATAAAACGGCGCTTCAAAATACATTGCTTTGACAGCGGGTGAAGGAGGAGTTAATAAGTTGCTGTCGTTGTCAGTGTTGATTAAGCCGCTGTGGGATTTTTCCATAAGAGCGATCGCCGACCTCAAATCTGCCCGCAGTTGTTCTCTTTCTGCTATTTGTGGAGAACAAACTAACCTCATGGCAAAAAATGCGGTCTTTTGGGAAAGCATCCGCTGTCGGCCACTGACGTTAATTATAGCGGCGCTAATTTTTCGAGCTGTCATAATTTCTTCAATATTGAAGTAGTTTTTGAGTACCATGATCGGTAATGCCCTTGACTCAACTGAATGCCTGTAAGTCCTGGTAGAAGATATTGTCATCATAAAAAATGCTTTTGACGATACTATTAAAAATATAGTCGCTATGCAGACATTAAAGTAGTATAATTAGTAACATTTTTCAGTGATATTACAATCTATGGTTAGAAGCAATCTAGGTTGGTTGTTCTAAAAATTCCATAATCAGATTTGCGATCGTTTCAGATTGAGTTTGGGGCAAGGCGTGGCTGGCATTGGGGATAATCGCTAACTTGGCTTTTGGTATTTGATTAGCATAGGTTCGAGAATGCCAGAGAGGAATGGTTTCGTCTTGATCTCCTGTGATCACTAATGTGGGAATTTGCAATTTGTGAATGTCTTTTTCAATGGTATCGATTGCGTCTTCTGGGCGCATCCGACTCATTAAAAAAGACCGGGCGACTGGTTGAGAGATTAATTCCCGCCGCCATCCTAATACTTGCTGTAGTTGGCTACTTTTTCCGGATAAAGTCGCAAAGGGTTTTGCCAATTGCAAGGCAAAATCAACAATCGGTGTTTGCCAAAGTAGTGGCCGCAAGGCATCGTATTGGCCACAAAAACTGTCATCTCGAATTCCGGCAGGTGCTGCTAAGACTAAACTGCTGACGGAGTTTGTGTATTTGAGGGCATAGGCAGATGCTACCCAACCGCCAAAAGAATGTCCGATGATGCAGCAGGGATCAATATTGAGTTGTTCTACTACTTGTCGGACAAAGGCAACTTCTAAGGCCACATTATATTGAATTTCTGGTTTGCTGGATTCTCCAAAACCTAACATATCTAAGCTGATGCAGCGAAATTGAGATTGCAATAATTCGATCAGCGGGAGCCAGCAAGTCTTTTCTCCGAAGAAACCGTGCAGCAGTAACAAGGGTTGTCCGCTTCCGATGTCCAGGTAGGTGGCTTTTTGGCTGCTGTTGTTGACAAATGTAGTTAAGGTGTGTTTTTGCATTATTTCTCTAGAAAGGAGAGGGGGAGAGGGAGAGGGAGAGGGAGAGGGAGAGGGGGGAGAGGGCTAACCATTCTCAATGCCCAATGCCCAATGCCCGATGCCCAATTCCCTAATTTTGTAAACAATTGTAACTATAAGAGCGTTGAAAGGTTAAACTTGATTACGGAGTTGAGAATTAGAAAGATGGCGTGATAGTGTCTATAATTATTGAAAATACTGCAAACACAAAGCAGGAGAACACTTTGAACTCTGATTTAAAACGATACCCAGCTTGTTCGCTGCGCGAAGATGTAAGTGAGTATGTAGCTCACTTACAGCTTCACATGACTTTACAGGCTCGCAACTTACTCCCTACGATTACGCAGGCTAAGGATAGTCGCGAATTACTTTTGCAGCAGACTCAGGCTCATTTTGAAAAACGAGTGTCTCGACAAGTTCTTTAGATGGTAAATTGCCGATCGCCCAATTTGATCGCATTTCTCCAAATTTCATAATTATTGCAGAAATCCGGTATTACCCAAAGTACCGGGTTTATTTTCGCTAATATGCCTTTGTACTAAAAACAAATTTTTATGCGTGTTGTCAATATTTCTAGTATTGCAATTTTGACTCTGGCGACTGTGGCTGGGGGGCAATTAGCGGCAATAGCTACGGCTGATATGGGAGAGGTTGAAGGGCTAGAAGCTCGTCCCACAAAGGAAAGTAAAGATTTTGGATTTCTGTTGAAAACTCCCGCAGATTCAATTGCTGTGGCCGAAAACTCGGAATCGGTAAACCGTAACGCCAGACAGCTAGACGGTACTGTGCAAGTTTCTCAAGCTAGAGATGTGGGCGGTAGTTACGTTGCAGAGGTGAAAATTCGGTTTGTCAATTCTAGGGGGGAGGCGGTTGATCAGAAAGGGAAACCGATTGAGGGCCGAATTTCGGAGGATTTTATTCGTGGCGAACTCAAACTGAAGGCGGGGGATAATTATAGTCAGGATGTAGCGCTAACGGATTTGCAGCAGTTGCAGCAATTGGGATTGTTTGACAAGGTGACGGTTTCTACTGAGGAAGTTGGCACGGATATTAATGTTATATACAATGTGCAAGAGCGATCGGCTCGGTCTTTTGGGGTAAGCGCGAGTCTTAGTGATGATACTGGGCTGGCGATTCCTCTGTCTTATACCGATCGCACTTTGGGGACAAATTCGCAACGAGTGTTGGTGGAAGTTCAGCCTAGCCTCCGAGATGTTGAGTATAATGTCCAATTTGTTAGCCCTTACGTTGCAGCTACAGACCGTTTGGGATACAGTGTGAGAACTTTTCGCGATCGCCGAACTTCCGACATTTTCAACAATGATCTCGATTTGCCTAATGGCGATCGGGTTCGGGAAATTCGGATGGGGGGAAATCTGGCAGTTACTAGGCCTTTGGGCGATTGGCGAGGAACTTTGGGGCTGAATTATACAAATATTAGTACGCGCGATCGCAATTTGAATATCGCCCGCCGCGACGAATTGGGAAATCCTCTCACATTCAGCGGTACTGGTGTGGATGAGTTATACACTGTTTCTTTTGGCGCAATGCTCGATCGGCGCAACAATCCCTTCAACCCCAGTAGCGGCTCGATTCTCAGCCTCAGCACTGAACAATCAATACCTTTAGGGCAAGGCAATATTTTGAGCAATAAACTATTAGCAAATTACATACAATATGTACCGATGAATTTACTCGGCGGTGGCGATTCTGAAACTTTGCCAGAAATGTTAGCGATTAATTTGCAAGCGGGAACAGTAATTGGGGATTTGCCACCAACAGAAGCTTTTCGCCTCGGTGGGCGCAATTCTGTGCGGGGTTACGACAGTGGAGATATTGGTAGTGGGCGCAGTTATTTCCTAGCTTCGGGAGAGTATCGATTTCCCGTCGGTAGAGATGTGGGTGGGGTTCTATTTGTTGATTTTGCGTCGGATTTGGGAACCGGAGACAGCGTGTTGGGAAAACCGGCTTCGGTGAGAGACAAACCGGGGACTGGGGCTGGTGCGGGTGTGGGTGTTCGCGTGCGATCGCGTTTTGGATTAATTCGCTTCGATGTGGGTGTTAGCGACGGCGGCGAAATCAAATTTGTACTCGGTACAAAACAGCGATTTTAAATTAGCAAGTGGCCGAAATGAGGACACGGCAGTGCCGTGTCCCTACAATGTTATTTT
>JAYTZD010000416.1:0-3013 GCA_043742065.1 Oscillatoriales bacterium | reverse complement strand
ACATCAAAAACCGTTGCTCTGTATACAAAATCGGTGATAACGCGAGTAAAAGCAATTAGCCGTTAGCGCAGCCCTCGGAGAGGATCGCCCTCATCGACAAAACCTATGATAACATCAGTGGCGGCGAGCATTTTCACCACATCCTCGCGGGTGCGGTTGTCACACCAGAATTCATTTTTGTACAATTCCATCAAGTCAGAAACCTGGCTTTCCGTGAGAGTTTCAACAATCCGATATTGATCCAGTGGGTCGGTCATACTCTATTTTACCATAATCTAGTTTAATTGCGCGATCGGCAATATCAAAATAGCGATCGTCGTGGCTAATCACAAACACCGTTTTCCCCCGCCGCTTCAACTCCGGTAACAACTGCTTATAAAAAATATCCCGGAAAAACGGGTCTTGATCCGAAGCCCACTCATCAAACAAATAAATCGGTCTATCTTCCAAATACGCAGTCAGCAAAGCCAATCGCTTGCGCTGTCCCTGAGACAAAGCCGTAGTAGACAATATACCATCTTTCACCTCAACTTTACTATCCAAATGAAACTCTCGCAAATATTCAGCCGCTTGCGCGTCTAAATCGTGGTTGCTCATGCCCAAAAGGCGATCAAACAAATAGAAATCAGAAAATATTACAGAAAAATGCTGCCTGTACCACTCTCGATTCTCGTCAGTAATCGGCTGTCCATCTAGCAAAATATCTCCCGATTCAGGAATATACAAACCAGTAATTAACTTTGCCAAAGTTGATTTACCGCTACCATTTCCACCAATTATAAACACCAACTCACCAGGATGAAACTTCAAACTTATCTCACCCAAAATAAAATTGCTGTCTTCTTTTTCTCCCGGATAGCGGTGAGTTGCTCCCTTCAATTCAAGAGTCTGCCAATCAGCAGTCTCAACCCTTGTTAGCACAGAATTAATCTCAGATTGACTAGCCAAAGCCAATCCCATTTTCTCAATCTTCTCAACCGAAGTATTAGCCCGAAAAATCGCCGGCAACCTTTGCAAAATATTCTGAAACGGAGACATCAAATAGGTACTTGTCAGAATATACGCAGACAAAACCGGAGTAGAAACTGGCACAAACTTAGGTAAAACAAATAACAGCAAACCCATTAGCATAAAAAATAGCAATTGCCCAACTCCAATCGCCACAGCACCCGTATTCAAAGCAGTCACGTTATAATCGCGGGAAGCATCAGCGCTTACCTGCAATTCTTCCGTAAAAAACTCTTGGCGGCGCAAGGAATGCAGTTTTAGTTCCTTAATTCCGTCAGTAATACTGCGAAAATGCTTAAACAATACATCTTGTTCTTCTCTCGCCAAATCGAAGAATTTCCGCATTTTATTGAGCAGCAGTTGTACAGTACCAATCATCAGCACCAAAAAACCAAATACCACCACAAAAACCGTACCAGAAATCGTGCTTAAATAAGTCAAGCAGCCGACAACAACTGCTATATCAACACAGAGAAAAGGAATCAGAAATATAGTATTAGAAAGAGTTCCCACATCATCAGTCAGAGTTGCCAACAAGCGGTTAGCGCCCAACTCTTCCAAATTCCGCAAAGGAGTAGACAAAATGCCGCGACTCAAACTCAGGCGCAGATTATAAACCGCTTCTTGAGATAGATAAATTAACAAAAATTGGGAGACAAAGCCACTCAAAAGAGCCAAGATTGCCAATCCCGCAAAATACCAGACTAAATTACCATTAGAATTGTCGCTGATGGCGCGGTTAATTAGGGCAATTAACATAGCACTGGAACCGCCGCTGATTAAGCCTGTGAGTATGGCGATGGAAACATTTAACCAAGAAGCTTTTAACAATAACCAAATTACATTCATCGTTTACCTCTATAATAACTCTTATCTGCGTTAATCCGCGTTAATCTGCCTACATCTGCGGTTAAAAAAGATAATTTAATCAGTCTTCTCCGTCTCAAATACAACCAACTCATAAATATCACTCATCGACATTTGTACTCCCACCGAAGCGAAGGAAACTATTGCCGATTCTCCCTCATATTCCCGAAACAACCATTCATTAGATTCAGTTTTAATATATTGTGTCACTAAAAACTCGTATTGGCTGACTAACACATATTCACGAAATTCAGGAATCGATCGATAAAACCGAAACTTATCCTCTCGATTCACATCTTCGCTATACTTAGAAAGCACTTCTACAATCAACACAGGATTGAGTATTTCATCATTCCGCCCTTCCGTCAAAGCAGGCTTTCCTTCAATCACCATAATATCAGGATAAGTTCCGCGTCGATACCGAGGAATCCACAACCGCAAACCGCTGAAAAATACTTCTGCATTCTTCCCCCGCAAAGCAGTATGCAAACCAGCACAAATATTGCCTTTAATCTGGCTGCGATTAATCGTGCTACCTGCAATTGGTACAATTTTTCCATCGCGGTACTCATTGATAAATTCGGCAGTTTCCTCTAACTCCCGGTACTCATCTAAAGTATAATTTTTTTGCTTACTTTGTACTAACATTTTCACCTCTGTACAAACTCTTATCTGCGTTAATCTGCGTTAATCTGCCTACATCTGCGGTTAAAAATCATAATCAACAGTATATCACAACAATAAAAAAACGCCCAACCACACAGAGTTAGGCGTTTTTTAAACTTTCAAAACCAGGTAAAATTAATCCTGGCTAGAAAACGAATTCGATTCGATTTTCGCTGTAGCTACCACAGGTTGCACATGACTCAAAGCCGACTGCAACATGGGAGTATTAGCAACAGCATCATTAGCCATATTAAACAAAGGATTCGACAGAATACCCGCCAAAGTTGTCGCAACCAAAGTCAGTACAACACTGACTTGCAAAGGCCGCATTCCTTGAAGGTTCCAGCGAACTTCAGGATAATTCTTGACAACATCTGACATCTCTTGAGGTTCCTTGACTACCATCATCTTGACGACGCGGATGTAGTAGTAAATCGAAATTACGCTGGTAACTAATGCCAGGATAACTAAG
>JAYTZD010000415.1:0-3014 GCA_043742065.1 Oscillatoriales bacterium | reverse complement strand
TAGCGCCAGCATCCCTGCGTCAGGTACATCCACTCGGTAAATCGCCAGTGATCACCGACGGGGCCCTAACTTTGGCGGAGTCTGGAGCCATCATTGAGTATCTGGTTGAGAAATATGGTACAGGAAGGTTTGCCCCTCCACCCGATACACCCGATCGGTTGCGATATACCTACTGGCTGCATTATGCCGAAGGTTCAGCTATGCCGCCACTGCTATTGAAGTTGATCTTCGATCGCATAGAAGAGCAGTCCATGCCGTTTTTTGTAAAACCGATCGCGCGAATGATCGCTAGTCGTACCAAAACTTCTTTCATCGAACCTCAAATCACGCAGCATCTTGATTACCTGGAAGCAGAGCTGGGAAAAAGCTTGTGGTTTGTGGGAAATGAATTCACCGCAGCCGATATTCAGCTCAGCTTTCCGATCGAGTTAGCAGTTGTGCGAGGAGGTTTAGATGCCAGCCGACCAAAGTTGATGGACTTTCTTGATCGCATCCACACCCGCCCAGCTTATCAACGGGCATCAGAACGAGGTGGCGCGTACAAAGTTGCGAGTTAAATTGACAGGGTTGGCAATTTCCACCCTACAGTCAACTTCCGTTTAATTCCACTTTTGTACTTAGTAACTACTTCATGGCTCGGCTGCTTTTTACTACTTTTTGACAACGAATCATCATGGTGAATAAAATGGAAATGACTAATAAAATTGAAATCAACAAATCTGTGCCCCGCGAGCGATGGGGTGAATTTTTCGATCAGTTTACCGATGGCAATCGCGGACGGCATATTTCGATCGAAATCATCGGTTCAGAAATTGGTGATGCAGAATTGATTAAGAACGCACCTCTTCATGCGATGGTTTACGATCGCCCTGGAAAGGGAGATGATTTGGTAATTGAAGTAGGTAAAGATGAGGTGAGTTACGCTCACACTGTCGATTCACCAACCGAAGTTTTGACCGGACAAAACTCAAACGGTGTGATGGTAGCACTTCGGATTAGTGACGCTGCTGGGACACAAACATTGATTCAGCTACAAGCTAGTTGAACTGGTTGAATAATCCTGAACTCAACTTAAACAGTACCCAATTTTTGATTGTTCACACTCAATAACCGACCGCAGTCAATATGTCTGAAATTCAAAATAAAGTTGTCATCATCACCGGAGCGAGCAGTGGATTGGGTGAGGCGACTGCGAAGCGACTTGCTGCTAGTGGAGCCAAACTGATGTTAGCAGCTCGCCGCGAAGATCGCCTGAAAGAATTGGTGGCTGCGATCGCCGGATCGGGGGGAACTGCAAACTACTTAGTGACGGATGTGACCGATCGCGCGCAGGTAGAAGCCTTAGCGCAGAAAACTTCGGAAGGGTTGCGACTAGAGTCAAATGGTGAAATTCGATCGACTAATATTTCGCCCGGAGCCGTTGCGACTGAGTTGACCACCACGATTAGCGATCGAGATACAGCAGCCAGAATGAACGCATTTTATAAAATAGCCATTGATGCAGATTCTATTGCTCGTGCGATCGCCTTTGCGATTGAGCAGCCCAGTGATGTTGCTGTGAATGAAATGATCATTCGTCCGACACTTCAGTAATTGGGATTAAAGTCGATCGCACCCATTACCACAATCAATAAAAAACCGTCTTAACTTTTTGGGAACAGGCAAAATGCCTGTTCTCAAAAAGTTATTGAATCTCACTTTAAATCAGTTTTGACGATAATCAGGAGCAAATTATGACAAATATAATGAGCCGCGAGATTCAGTTAGTCTCCCGCCCCAAGGGGATGCCAACCGCAGATAATTTTGCGATCGCGCAGACCGAAATAAAGCCGCTTCAAGACGGGCAGGTGCTCGTTCGCAATCGCTACATATCGGTCGATCCATATATGCGCGGACACATGAATGAGGAGAAATCCTATGCTACGCCCTTCGAGTTAGGCAAAGTGCTCGAAGGCGGCGCAGTCGGCGAAGTCATCGAGTCCCGCGCCCAGGAATTCCAGCCCGGTGATGTTGTCACTTCCAACTTTGGCTGGCGGGAATACTTCACCGCAGCGCCAAAAGAGTTGCATCCCGTCAGCAGCGAAATTCAACCGCTCTCAGTTTACCTCGGTGCCCTCGGTATGACGGGGATGACGGCTTGGGTGGGGTTGAATTTGGTAGATGTGAAAGCAGGCGACGTGATTTTTATTTCCGGTGCTGCGGGCGCGGTGGGAAATGTGGCTGGACAATTGGCAAAATTGCGCGGATGTCGTGTCATCGGCTCAGCCGGTTCAGCGGAGAAGGTCAAGTTTCTATTAGAAGAATGCGGATTCGATCAAGCTTTCGACTACAAAGCCGGCCCAGTCCTCGAACAACTCAACCAGGCGGCACCAGACGGGATTGATGTCTATTTCGATAATGTCGGAGGCGAAACCCTCGAAGCGGCGCTCTCGGCGTTACGTTTGCATGGCCGAATTATCGCTTGTGGCGCCATCTCTGGTTACAACAAGCCGCAGCCGGGCCCGAACAATCTATTTAATATGATTAGCAAACGGTTGACGATGAAAGGGATGATCGTTAGTGATTGGCTCGATCGTCAGGGCGAATTTCAACAGGAAGTGGGCGGCTATTTCCAAGCTGGAAAATTGAAGAACCAAGAAACAGTGGTGGTAGGAATTGACCAGGCTGTAGGCGCGTTCATCGGTCTTTTTGAAGGAAAAAATATCGGCAAGATGGTGGTGAAGTTGGACTAGGTGGCGACGCGAGGTCGATCGCTAAATATCTGAGAATATCCATGTGAACTGAGATGTTGCCGTCTGAGTCGGCAAGTGTTGAGCAAGTAGCATCGGAATTATTAGAAATTAGGAGACGGCAGTGCCGTGTCCCTACAATTAATCTGACGTAGGGACACGGCACTGCCGGCTCCTAATTTCTAATAATTCCGATGCTACTTGCTCAACACTTGCCGACTCAGACGGCAACATCGCAGTTCACATGGATATTCTCAGATATTTAGCGATCGACCTCGCGTCGCC
>JAYTZD010000414.1:0-27539 GCA_043742065.1 Oscillatoriales bacterium | reverse complement strand
GAGCCGATCGCCAAATCCACCAAGCAGCGGCCCATAGAGTAAAATTACCGATGAGAGTCATCGCCGCTTGCAGGGTAACGATCCATTCTAGGGCTGGAGAGTTATCAAAATAGTGCCAGGTACAGGCGCACATAGCACTAACGAGGGCGGGTAACATCCCGAAGGAAAGGGCCCACCAAGCGCGATCCTGGGTGACTTCGCCGTAAGTCCAAATTAACCAGATGGCGGCAATCCACTCGATGACGCTAGAAATATGAATAATCCAGGTAGGAATTGACAAAGCGTGCATTTTTGTATTCTCAAGGAAAATGTATTTATTTAAGGCAGTTGACGGTTTACCGTTGACTGTTAAAATAATTTATGGTTCGCAACAATTAGATATTGTAATATTTATATTCCCATCATAAACCAAGAAAAGAGTAGAAATGCGAGCAATTTTGTGCGGCTATTACGGTAAAGGCAACGGCGGCGACGAGGCGCTACTGGCATCGCTATTGCAAATGTTACCAGATGGCGTGACACCGATCGTCCTTTCTGGCAATCCTGTCGAGACAAATCAACGGTATGGGGTAGCTGCGCGCGATCGCATGAATGCCTTCCAAGTCCTCGAAGCACTCCGCACCTCGGATGCGCTAATTTGGGGAGGAGGCAGTTTAATCCAAGACGCTACCAGCATTGTCAGCCCATTTTATTATGGCGGTTTGATGGGATTAGCGCAACAGATGGGATTAAAAACTATCGCCTGGGCTCAAGGAATTGGGCCATTGAATCGAGATATTACCCGTAAATTATCTCAGCGGTGTTTTGCTGGATGTACTACTGTCAGTGTGCGCGATAAAGGTTCTGCTACTCTCCTTTCAGATTGGGAAATCCCCTTTACTTTAGCACCCGATCCCGTGTGGGCTTTGGAAAATTCGCCCGTGTCCGGTTTGTGGGATTTGCCAGCGCCGAGAGTTGCGGTTTGTTTGCGATCGCACTCTACATTAACTCCGGCCCGTTTGTCAATCTTAACTCAAGCTTTAGTTGACTTTCAAAAAGCCACTCGCACCTTAATTTTGTTGCTACCTTTTCAAGCATCTCACGACTTAGAAATTGCCAAGCATTTGCACGAAGCACTGCCGAAAAGGAGTCGTATTCTGAGTTTAGACGATCCGAGGAAATTGAAAGGAGTGTTCCGGGGAGTCGAAATGGCGATCGGGATGCGCTACCATAGTTTAATTATGGCTGCTTCGGAAGAATGTCGCTGTTTTGCCCTCAGCTACGATCCCAAAGTTAGTCAACTGATGAACGAGTTAGAAATGCCGGGATACCTATTATCAGAATTGCCCGAAGATCCATATTTAATCAGCAAAACCTGGATCGAACACTACGCCAACGGCGACGCATTATCGCCAGACAGGATAAAATTCATTGTAGGGCGATCGCTCTTTCATCAAGAAGTATTGCGAGCCGCCCTCCAACAATCTTAGTAAGAGGTAAAATACCATGACAGTCAGTATAGCCGACTTGAAAATTACCTGGGAGAAATTGCCCGCCGATTTCATTTTAGACGAGGAACCAGTGGAAAATATTGACCAACCCTTACTAGCTGCGGCCTTGCGAGAAATATTAGAAATTGCGGGCTTCATAGTAGCGGGAATATTAATCGGCCCGAATATGGCGATCTGCGCGACATTAAACAACCAGCTAGTTGTCAAAGCTCCAGACTGGTTTTATGGACGCAACGTACAACCATTTCCTAATCAAGAAATCCGTCGTAGTTATACTCCTAATTTAGAAGGAGAAATTCCCGATATAGTCATGGAATTTGTGTCAGCTACAGTCAATGATGAATATTCGGAAAGAACCACTTATCCTCCGGGAAAGTGGTTTTTTTACGAACAAGTCTTGAGAGTACCAATCTATGCAATATTTAAACCTGCTCGTGGATTATTAGATATCTACCAACTGGATACTTCAGGAAAGTATCAAGCACTGCCATCAGATGCAAATAGGCGTTATTGGATTGCAGGAGTTGGGTTGTATCTCGGTCTTTGGTACGGAACCAAGGCCGAAAGAACGGGATATTGGCTGCGCTGGTGGGATGAAAGCGGACAGATGTTATTGTGGGGAGTAGAGATGATAGAAAGGGAAAGACAGGAAATAGAAATTGTTCAACGTCGAGCTGAACAAGAACGAATTCGAGCTGAACAAGAACGAGTTCGATCGCAAAGATCAGCCTCACAATTGAGAGCTGCTGGCATTGAACCAGAAGCCTAAAAAAAAGGCGATCGCCTTTCATCAACAAGTATTACAATCCATTCAACCGCAATCCTAGTAAGAGGTAAAATATCATGGAATTCCCTATAGTCAACTTTGAAGTTAGGTGGGAAAAATTGCCAGACGATTGCATTTTAGAGGACCAACCTCTGCAAAATATCGACCAGCCTTTGCTCGCAGCAGCCTTGCGAGAAATATTAGAAATTGCGGGGCTAATTTTGGATGGAACATTAGTTGCTGTGAATCTGGGGATTTCTGCCATGTTAAATAGTGAGGTATATGTCAAAGCTCCAGATTTCTTTTATGCCCGCAACGTACAGCCACTTCCCGATCGAGAAATTCGCCGCAGTTATACTCCCAACTTAGAAGGCGAAATTCCGGCGATTGTGATAGAGTTCTTGTTACCTAATCCCTACGACGAATATTCTAACAAACCAAGTTATCCCCCTGGGAAATGGTTTTTTTATAAAAAAATACTGCAAGTACCATTTTATGCACTTTTTGAAATAGCCACCGGAGTGCTAGAAATGTACCAGTTAAATTCATCAGGGGATTATAAAATACAACAACCCGATGCAAATGGCCATTATTGGATTCCCGGAGTTGGGTTATTTCTGGGTATTTGGGAAGGAAGAAAAGCCGAAAGAACCGGATATTGGCTGCGCTGGTGGGATGAGAGCGGACAAATGTTATTATGGGGAGCAGAGATGGTGGAAAGGGAAAGGCATCGGGGCGATCGACTTTCCGCACAATTAAGGGCGGCAGGCATTGAACCAGAAGCTTAAGTTACAAGAATTCTACCCGTTTGTAGTGAGGACTTTAGTCCATTCTATAACTTTTAGCGAATAATGACTTGCATTTCTTACTACGAACAAATTTTTTTAGGAGACAGCAAAATTGGCAAGAGTGAGAGTGCGGGAACACGTCAATCCCCTATCCATGAGATATCAAGTATCCGCAAGTCCTCCCGATTGGACGAAAATCTATAGTGACTTAGATTCGCCACTGCATTTAGATATCGGTTGTGGAAGGGGACGGTTTTTGTGGCACATGGCGCAAATCCAAACAGATTGGAACTTTCTCGGATTAGAAATTAGGGAACCTTTAGTAGAAGAAGCGAATGTTTGGCGGGACGAAAAAGGCTTGACAAATCTCCACTATTTGTTTTGTAATGCTAATAGTTCCCTGAAGCCAATTTTAGAAACTTTGCCCGCAGGTATTTTGCAGCGGGTTAGCATTCAATTTCCAGATCCTTGGTTCAAAAATAAACACCATAAACGGCGGGTAGTGCAACCAGAATTAGTCAATGATTTGGTAACTTATCTGGCAATTGGTGGCGAAGTCTTTATTCAATCTGATATTGAAGAAGTAGAAAGAGAAATGTGCGATCGCTTTTCATCTCACCCTAGTTTTCAACGTCAAAATGATGGCGAATGGTTAGCAGAAAATCCCCTACCTGTGGCGACTGAAAGAGAAATTGGTAGACTAAAGCTTGGTGAACCAGTTTATCGAGCATTATATCATAAATCTGGAACATGATATTAAAATAATTAGTCCGCGCACAATTTAGACTTTGTTTCTGTAGGGGCAATCCCACCGTGGTTGCCCATATTTCAATCGCCAATTTCAATCGCCAAATCCAGACTATTTTAACCCTGAATTGGGATAATTTCGGACTTTATTTGTCTCAGCTTGTTTGTCGATCGCACTTTTGTAAGTATCCACCACATGATTCGGCATTACATCCCCATTTTGCGCCAAAAAAGCCCATTCTTCACCAACGTGGACATATTCAGTTTTAAAGAATACCGTAAAAGGTACAAGGGTAATGGCATCTGCCAAATTTACGACGCGATAGCTGTTGGGGACAACTCGATTGTGTTCCCTGGCAAAAACGCGATCGCCTACCCTAGGACTAGCATAACTGTACAACTGCACCTGCTTTTGCAACTGAGGGATATTGACTGCAATGTCGATCGCAGCCAAAGTCGCGATCGCAGCACCCAAACTGTGTCCCGATAGATAGCAAGGAACTGACGGATTGAGCTTTTTGGCAGCCTCAAGGGTTTGAGTGGCAATATTGCTGTATATCGTTGAAAAACCAGGATGAATAGCACCATAGGACTGACTAGCAACCTTGCGATCGTTTGTAGCATAAACGGCATTAATATTAAGCACCCATTCAATAGTTCTCTGTGTACCACGAAAAACAATAATATTGTGATTTCTCGAACTCAGGACAAAACCAAAATAGACCGGAATTTTCTTTTTGACTTTAACTACTTCTTTAGCAGTATTTTCAATCACTTTCTGAGCATTATCTACATTGTCCCCGATCGGATCATTTGCGCTATTTGGCGATGTTGGTGATTGAGCAATATCTACTTCAACTTTTTCGGAAATGTTTGCTTCTACTCCCTTGATTGCCGTAATTTGAGTATAGCCTTTGAACTTAGCTGTGTAAGCTGGTAGTGATTTAATGTCACCGTTATAGCTAGGATCTATCTTGCCTTTGAGATACTGTTGTGTTGCTAGTTTGCTGCACTGAATCAGCAGTTTAGAAATCTCACGATTGTAGGGAATCGGTGGCGGAGATAGCTTGACAGAGGATTGAATTAGTCGCGCTTCATTTATTTTTTTGGCATCAGCTTCTAAGGTTTGTTGGAAAAACTTATCCGCGTCTCTTTCATTGAGTAAGGCTAAAACTTGTTCGTTGTTTGCTTTTTGTCGCAAATATTCAGGTATTACCCTCGCTGCGGAAGCTGCGGCAAATCCTCCGAGTAATAATTGTCTGCGGGTAATTTTTAACCTAATATAGTTTACCATAATTAAAAGCTTTTAGATTTTAGATTAGAAACTCGACTATTTTGAGAACCACTGACATAATAAAGATGCGTTGCTTGTCCAATTCTCCAAGTGAGCGCAAACATCGATAATGACACAGCAAAACTACCAACAAACGGCACAAACAAACCCGTAACATACATTGATACCCAAGCCATAAATGCTATCCAAAAAGAGCCAAAACCACCAAAAAGATTTCCTCCGATCGCCAACATATCTTGCCCATTAGGATAGCCCCATCTTGTCCCAATATCCCGCATCATTTTTAATAGCAATACACTCGCAGCCAATAGCGTCACCGTCAGAGTTCCTGGTAGCGGATTCAGTCCCAAAATTGCTGCTCCTATGGCATAATCTATAATCAAGTTGCGGATTTCTTTGTTGAGTTCAATCATATCGTTTCCGGTTGCATCGGAATTAATATTACCCGAAATGAGGAGACGGCAGTGCCGTCTCCCTACAATTAATCTAGCGTAGGGACACGGCAGTGCCGTCTCCTCTAGATCATTCCGGCGCAGCCGGAATTGATATCAGATGGGGTTTGGGGGGCATCAGCAAATTTTCAGACATAATAATACTTAACCTCTATTCTAACCATCCGTCACATCCGTTAAATCCGTTAAAAAATCCGTTGCCGAACTGCCTTCTGCTATAACTTAAATCCAAGAAGGAAGCCACATCCGAATTTTCCATTCAAGTTCCGATAAAGGAAGTCCCAAATAAATAGGCATCCAGAAAGCAAAACCACCCAAAACTAGAAAAATTGCTGTTATTCCCATCCCTCGGAGGTGAGTTTGAGGACTGTGCAACCATCTGTCAACCCACCAAGCAAGTGCCAGGGTTGCGAATACAGAACATCCCATATAATGATACAAAAATACGCAACGAGTCACCTTTACCCAAGGCAACAAATTAGCGGCCCAGTTAACTATTAAATAGAGTATCAGCCACATTTCAGTAGTCGGCGGAAATACAATCGGCTGCTGCTGTTCGAGTAGTTCCACAAAAGCCTCGCTGCGGGTTTTTAGCCACACGTAAATCCGGTGTACTAAAATTCCGATTACTAAGATTAAAGCTAAGGTTGACAGCCACCAGAGAGCAGGATTTCCCATTGCGTGAACGTCAAAGATTGCCTTAGTTGCACCGGTTGGCAAAGATGGCAAAACTGGGTCTGGTGGTGCATTATTGGTAGCTGTTTTGTAGAAGTAGACGATCGGGCGCAGCATCAAAGGCCAACCGTACCAAGCGGAACAATAAGGATGCACATCTGGGCCGCTTTTAATCCGCTGGTGATAAGTCAAAATTTCTGTTTGCATCTGCCAGAAATTGGGGGTTGGATTGAGTTGCAAGTGAGGAATCCAAGAGATGCTGTAAACTATAATAGGAATAATAGCTAAGCTTAGCCCTACTTCTAAAAAGTTGAGTTTAGTCAATTTTTGGATGGGACTTTCGGCAGGAATAAATTCTGAAAATTCTTGACTTACTAGGTCTAATTCTCCTCTCTTATTCTGAATAAAATGAACTATCCAAGCAGAAATTAAGATTAAATATGTTCCAAAAAGAAACCATAAACCGTTCCATTTGATGGCAGCAGAAGCACCAAAAAATATGCCTGCTAATATCAACCAAGTCCAGCGTTTTTTGCCTTGTGCTTCGACGGATTTCAGGATAAATAATTGACCTAATATTCCAAATAAAACCAGATAAATGTTATTTAGGGCGTAGCGGGATTCGACCAGGAATAAACCATCACACGCTGCGAATAAGGCAGCAAGAAAAGCATAACTGTGGCGTTTAACTAGCTGATAGGCTAATGCTCCCACGACTAGGGGAATAAAGGAGCCTGTGAGAGCGTTTAGCCAGCGGTAATCCCAAGGAGAAAGTTGGGAACCTGCCATAGTGTTGATGGCGGTTTTGCCGAAGGGAAGGTGAGTTCCGATCCAGATGCCGATCGCAATTATGTATTGACTCAGAGGCGGGTGAGCGTTGAAAAATGGTGTTTTGGTGAGATAATCGTTAGCAAATTTAGCGTAGTAAACTTCGTCAAATACTAAAGTGTTAAATCGCTCTAGTTCCCAAAATCGGAGAGTTAAGGAAAAGAGGAACACACCGAGCATTCCCAGGGGGAAAATCAAAGTTGATTTGTTGAATTGTTGTTTGTTCAATTTCATAAAATAGTAGAAAATAGTAGATGCTAGATTTTAGAGAGCTAATTTAAAAATACTGATGCACTTAATGTCAACTTAATCAGCCGTTGTCTGTTCTGTCAATACCTATTTATTTTGAGACTAACATTGTACCCAAAAAAAGCGGCTCTGCTTACCACAGAACCGCCATAACAGAGGATCAAAAATCAAAACTTAACGAACTGCACCATCAACAGAAGGTGACTCAATTGTCTTCATGAAGTAAAGCTTGATTAATTGCCAGCCGTTGGACACATACAGAGGCAATTTTTGGAACAATTGGAAGAATTTCGGAGTATTAGAAGCTACAATTGCTGTCAATTCCTGATTGTTCTTGAGGCAAACATCCAGGCGTTCATAAAACTCTGGATTGTTCACATCTAGCATGACTGGGAATACTCGGCCAGCGGTTTCGTTGGTCTTTTTGATGACTTCGATGTCATACTCGCGAGCATCTAGTCCGAGCGATCGATAAAAACCACCACGTTGGATATCATTGAGATACATTGTGGCGAATACCGACAGCAGGAAGAAGCGACACCAAAGTTTAGCGCGCCAATCGTTCAACATCTGAGGCTGAGCTCTCATCACCGCATCGAAGAAGTCTCCGTGGCGGTTTTCGTCTTGACACCAATTTTCAAAGAATCGGAAAATTGGATAAATTTGGTGTTCAGGATGAGCTTTTAAGTGCTGATAAATCGTGATGTAGCGCCAATAACCAATCTTTTCAGATAGGTAAGTAGCGTAGAAAATGAACTTGGGTTTAAAGAATGTGTAACTGCGGCTTTTGGTGAGGAAACCCAAATCGAGGGACAAATCAAAGTCTGAAATTGCTTTGTTTAGGAAACCTGCGTGGCGGGCTTCATCCCGCGACATTAGCAAGAAACCTTCGGCTAGGACTGGATTTTTTCCTTTGAGTCTGCGTCCCAATTCTTTGTAAAGCAGGAAGCCAGAAAACTCAGCGGTGCAAGAGCGTTCGAGGAACTCAATGAACAAGCGACGCTTTTCGCCGTCGATGTGATCCCAAGATTGAGCGAACTCTTCATCCCGGACGAAGTGGTTTTTGTTGTAGTCAACGCGGAACTCTTGAATAATTGCTTCTAGTTCGGCTTCGTTGATGGAGATGTCCATTTTGGCCATCTCGTCAAAGTCGGTTGTGTAAAATCTCGGAGTGAGAATAGTTTCTTTGGCTGGGGCTTTTGCTTCCTGCTGAGTTTCTGCAAAAGTGGGTTTTCTGAGGGAATCTACCATATTTTTATTGGATTTTTGCTTATAACTACTATGAGTTTCAGGTGTCGGGTGCGATCGCCCGCGCGATCCTCTCATGTTTCAGACAACTACGATCGCGTGTTCCCGGTGGAATCAAGGGAGACAAAGCTGTTGTAATTTCCACGCTATCTAGTGTACCAACCTCTCGACCCTGAGAATATGTTGCTGGCGTTAAGAATTACTACGCAGAATCCCCAGCAATTGCTTAAGCGTATTTGACCGTAAGTGGCAAAGTCTTTAGACCCTGATCGGCGATGGTTGCCAGCCGATCGCAAAACCGTCGCCAGCCTTCCCGATTTTTAAGGACTACGCAGCCCGCACTACCTGGTACGTTTGCATCAAAATGAAGACCGAGTTCAGCACGGATACCATTCTCTGAAACTACCGGGTCAGGCGTGATGTGGAAAAACAGCCCTTTTATCCCGCGAGTGTCAAGCCAATAAGCTTCGGTTGGTATTTCGTATTCACCCGCTGGGAGAGGGCCTTTTCCCCGCCGCCATTCATCGCCGGGGCGTTGCCAGTCCGCGCAGCCGGAAGTTGCAATATAGTCGATCGCCTTGCCGTCAGGATAAATTAATTGCAAATTTCCATAGATTAGTTCTGATGATCGAGCTAAATCCATCGTGAAAAGTAATCGGTGCATATTGTGTTTCAACTGTGAGCTAAACAGTATTGACATTACTTGAATGAACGGGAATCATAACAACAAAAATCAAATTACATACTTAGCACCACATTCCCCCTCACCATTGGGATCGGGCTTTTCAAGGAATCTATGTAGAGCGTCGCTCCAACAAATTTACAATTTGCTTTAGGTCTGCGGGATATCGCAGGCAACTTTTTACCCAAGACCAACTTAGTCTCACTCTCTCCCACATTCACTGCTTGTCTTACGAACTGAGCAGGGTTGCTTTTCTCACTAAAGTTGAATCCATCTTTGTCGGGTTTCTGATCGAAAATTTGCAAAATCGCCGTAAACAAGGCTATACCGTCAGACTCCGACTGGACAAACGCATGACCCTCAAGCCCTTGCAAGCGAGCTGCCATCCCCGAATAACTGAGACAGGATGCGCCTTTTTGCCACCTATATCCCGTGTCACCAAAGATTGATTTAATCTTGGTTGCCCAGCGAGTAAAATCAGCTTCCTTCAGTAATTCAATATTTTTGCCAACGACGGCAATTTTTGCATCCTCGGTAAATCCTACACACCTAATTTGCTTTACCCCTTCCGTCCCGTCTTCGGCTTTGAAGAATAACTTAATACATGGCCAACCTTTCAAAAGGGGCTTGCCACCTTTGCCGTTTGCACTTTTATCAAGCTCCGCTTTCTGGCGCATGATAGCCATGATTCCCCCGATAATTGCGCCGACAGTCCCTGATAGCAGATAACTATCTTCATTTTTATCTTTATCGGGCCAATACTCAATAGTCATAGCCCCACTACTAGAAGTTGTAGGTGTAATATCCGTGTATCTAGGCTTAGTCCATAACGCTGTACGGTAGTTAGAATCTTTGGCGCGCTTGCCATTTACAAACCCAGTTTTGAATTCGTCCCACCATTGTTCAAAGTTTATTCCATTTGTTCTCACTAATTCGCGCTGAGCAAATAGTAATGATGGTTCTTCTGGTGGCAACAATAATTCTGTTGATGTAATTGTCGATTTGTTTTTTGGTACTGCCATTGCTGGGCATTAAAAGATTTAAATATATTTTAATCGAGTTTTGTTAAACTGTAAAAAATTACCGAAACCTATTAGGTTTCGATAGTTTGACGCTGACTTGAAAAGCTAAATTTTGCAAGATTGCTAAATATAATAAAAATATCAACTTGAAAGCATGGAAGAAAATCATATGGCTGCAACAGTAGTATTGACTGCACTGACATTAGAAGGTCAATTGCTTCAACTAATTGAGGCTGTAACAATGCTCAAATCATTGCGATCGGGGCCGCGCTTCCTGGAGTACCTGTTCGCCGGATTGTATCCTCGAATACTACGGATGATGTTAGTGGTGTCAAATCCGTAACTCTTTCTCTGCCAGTCACCGTTGCCGTCAGTAATGACGGAACTGCCGTTGAAGCCATTTCGGTGTATTAATATTCATTCAAGGGTATTTCTATACCCTTGAATGACGATATCGTAAAATTTGAGAAATAAATAAGAAGAGGATCAAGAATGGCTACGAAAGCCCAATTAGAAGCAGCAGCAAAAGCAGAACAGGAAAAGGCAACCGCTCAGAAAGGAATTCAGTTTGTAACAGTTTCTGCAACAGTCGATCCGACTGCTTATATCCAATTTAGAGTAAGAGAAGATTTTGTAAAGCACTTTGAGATTGCTGCTGCACCTACGTCAATTGCCGATAGCGATAAATTATTTGTTGCTAAAAACAAAGTCGCGAGTACGGCAACAAACAAACCCGTTACGGTAGCTTTGGCTGGTGCTGGCAGCATTAAGGGGCGTAACTCTAAGCTTATTGGTAGAGCAATTAAAGTGCCTACCAATGGAGGTTATACCCGCAAAATTAAAGGCACCGCTAAGCCTATCAAAGAGGTAACAATTAGAGTGCCTTCTAATATGAGTGTAGCCGCAATCGCTCTTTGGATTAATGTGGCTTTTACCCAAGCTAGCAAAAAGCCTACTTATTTTTTAATGCCATCAGGTTCACGGGTCGCGATTGACGGGAGCTTTACGGACAAAACTAAGCTGGCCAACAAGAAAAACGAATAACTTGTTATGTCCTTGGGTAAAGAAATTGCTTCTTTTGGCACTTGAGGCAATTTTTTCTGTAAATACATTCTACAACAGAGGTATCATGAAAGGAGATTTTATTTTAAAGATTGATCTAGTGCTTTTAGTAGGCTTAATTGGCTCTTGTATTCCTATCTGGAATCAATTAAATAACATTCTAGATACTATGAAAAAAGAAGCAGTGGCCCGCGCCGAAACCGACAATCAGCTCGAATTTATTGCGTTACGACTGACTCGATTAGAAGAATTTATCAGTCGCAATTCTGGACTTAAGTAAATATTAGCCCTAACAATTAGAGGCAGTGATGGCAACAATAACAGCAGGTGTAGGAGCTACCACAAATGCAACCACCATCGAAGGGCAATTATTCCAATTAATCCACTGGATCAATAATGCAGAGGCAGTTAGCGGTGGCGACAATAATAATTTCTCACTATCTAAAGCCGATGGATTAATGGAAAGTAGATTCACACTAGATGGACAACTTATCTATGTACCCGCTACTGGAAAAGTAAACGAATCACCATTGCCTTATTTAGCCTCGCAAACTTTCACCGCAGGCACGACATTAGGTACATTTAAGTCAGTAACTTTCTCTGAATACTTTGTGGATGCACTATTGTACATGATTACTTGGCAGAGAAATACCACAAAGAATACTCGGCAAATTCAAGCAGCAAGTCTAACTTTTGATTCCGCATCTGCTAAATATTCCGGCAGTTTATCACTTCCTTATTCGTCCGTGCTTTCCACCAACGGAACCATCATAGAAACTGCCATTGAGTGGCTGCTAACTTAATGAGTGAAAATGAATATCGGGCAAAATACAGCCTCATGATGCAATTGAGTAATTGCCTAAAAAATCTCAGAGATAGCAATGGTGACACACAGGCAATTGTTGATTTACAGGAAAAGATAACTGGATTACAGGCTGAATTGCACAATCATAGGAATTTATCAAGATGACAGCAGCTACTTTCGGAGTAACTTTAGAATCATCAGCATTAGCATTCAGTACCGCAGGCATTATTCCCGATAAGTGGATACAGGATACAGCAGGATTCGTATGGGATGGCATCAAGAAAGGGGTGTCCAGCGCGATCGACCTTGGCAAAAGAATGTTTGAGGGCGGGAAGGAATTAATCAATGCCATTGGCAGGGGGGACTGGAAATTATTCGCAGATTGGTTTCGGGATGATCCAGGTAGTGCGATCGCGGGTGGTGCGGCTGTAGCGGTAGCGGGGTGGTTTGTCGGTAGTGTGACTGGAATTACTGCTGCTGCGGCAGGCGGCATAGCTGCAATGTGGGCTTCATTGGGAAGTATCAAAATTGGAGGCATTACCGCATTAGCGCTGTTACCTACGCTGCAACAAGCAATTCTAGGAACTACCAATACTATAATGAATTTAGACTGGATGCAGTCTGATAAAAGCATCCTAGCTGAACTAAACTCTGCATACCTAGGATTCTTAAACAATGTAGGTGAAGCCACGGGAAGGATGCTGGTCACTTTAGCTTTTGGGGGCGCAAAAACTAATCCTAAACTGAAACTAAATATTACTGCTGCTGCTGCATTCTCTATCACAAAAGAGGTAGAAGATGGTGACGATATTAGCGATGAATTGGTGGATGGTATGTCTGACATCGCCAATATTTTTATTCGATACGCGCAACATTTAGCAGGTAAGTTAGGGTACCTGGAAATTCGTAAATGGGCTAGGGGGAACATTCGCACTGGTATCCCTGCGATTGACGATAAAATTAAAAATTGGGGATTGATAGAAGGGAAGAGTTTTACTATCAATGGTGCGATTGACGAGAAGATTGAATCCATCACCGAAGAAAATCCACCATTAGGGAATCTATTGGAAGGATTAAAAGATGGTGCTTCCGATGCTTTTGGCGACTTAATTGAAATGATTTAAGAGAGAGAACAATGGTCACGATTACTCGCACATTTGACACGCAATTCGATAAAGATTATGCAGTGGTTGCGCCCGCCACGACCACGCCAATTAGGGAGGTAGTTCATTTTCGTAATGAAATTTTTGATGCAGATGAACGAGTATCCTGCTACCTAGACACTGCTAATGCAGTGGTCGATATCGGTAGCTTTAATATCGGTAAAATACCTAATTTAGATACAGCAGATAGCCCGATCGAAGAAGCGCTATTACTAGGTAAAGCAGAGTCTGAATCGCAAAAAATTGGAATCAGGGTATTAACTCGAAAAAACAATACAGGCACATGGCTTGAAATTGCTGAATTTATCCTATTGAATTACGGGAGAAAAGATTATCTCGATATGCGGACAAAGATAGGGTACCCTACTCGCATCATGGAAGCTAATGATGCGATTGCAGTGCAGCTTATTGATTATGGCGATGGCTTGTTGTGGGACATTGATTTAATTACAATCAGTTTTGCCTGTAGTATTGAGATTGAAAAAAAAAATAACTTAGACGCATTAACCGCTAGATTAGCTGCATTAGAATTAGCGTTAGAAGGTAGGCTGATTAACTTGCCCGCAAATACCTTACTAGGGCGAAATACGGGTACGGGTACCGTAGAAAGGATTGATAGAGCTACATTTGTCCAGGCAGACTCTACTATTGGAATAAAGCGATTGGTAGGCATTACGGCGAGTACACAAGGAGCTTTTATCGGGATAGCTCATGGATTGAATGCCAATAAAATATTAGGGATTATTGCCAATGTCGCTTATGAAATTAACGAAGGCTTGGGACCAAATTACGACGATCCTTTGGGGCCCGGATACGCTTACAATTGCTGGTACGATGTTGAAAATATAAATATCTTGAATAGCGCAAATAGCAGCCAGTTTGTTCTGGGGAAACCTGTATCTGTGCTGGTGTTTTATGCTGCTTAATTTCTAATATTTAGCCATAACATTTAGATATAATATGCCTAGAAGTAATCGGAAAAGCAGTGGTGGTGGAATTGATTTAAGAAAATCTCGGACAATAGCAGATAAGTCGGAAGGTGGCAATTTTGGCATCGAAGTGGGTACGCAATGGCCGCAGCGCGAGGAGCGACGTACCCCATTTCAACGCCTTTTTGGACTAAAGGATGATTTTACAGCAAGTGCAGGAATAAATTTAAAAAATTTGCTCAAACAGAGGATAAGCGGTGGCATCAATCTATCAGAAAGAAGTGGCAATATTGACATTGAATTAGGCTCTCAAAAAAAAGGATATGGGATAAAATTGGGCGGGGAATTAAGACTTGGCGATAATGGCTTGCCCGTATCTTTTAAGATTGACATAGGAGGATCGATAGCGAAACTAGGCGGATCTATCAGCGCCGACAGCGATGGCAAGCGCAGCCTTAAATTGGAAGCGGGTATCGCTTCAATCGCTTTAGCAAGGGGTAGTGACGGTGAATTTGCATTCACTCGTTGCGTAGAGCTAGGGGGGCTTGCAGAGGCTTGCATAATCACAAGCAGGCACGGCAAAGATCCGCAACCAATTTCTACGCGCCCAGTTATACCAGGCAAGCAATCGCCACTGAGAAGAAAAAGACCTATTAAGCCGATCGCAAAAGTAGCACCTAGAAGGAAAAAACCAGTACAAAAAAATCCTATCAAACCCAAGCCAAAACCTATTAAGCCAACACCAATTCCTAAGCCCAAACCGAAAAGACCACCTACTCCAAAACCTATTAAGCCAGTTCCTACTCCAAAGCCAATTCCTACACCTAGCCCAGCGAAGCCAAAAAGGCCAGCGCCAACACCTACACCGGCACCGATTCCTAAACCCAAAAGACCTGGCCCAAAGCCAATTGATTGTGATGATTTTTTCACGCAATCAAATCTACCAATACTCCCTTCTGGGCCAAACTACAGCGCTTCGATCCTTTTTTTAGGCGATCGCGGAATCTTTAAAAATTGCGTAGGGTACGGTTCCGGAAGCGGTAGTCAGGGGTTTATGTTTGAATCCTCATCTTCCGAGCCAGCAGACGCTGCTTTGAGCAATGCACGGCCACACCCGTGGCGGGATTATCTCGAATACGATATACAATCCATTCCCGCATCTATTGGGGCGGTAGAAGTGAGGCAATTGGGCTATTCTCGAAGTGTGATCAAAGGGGACTTAATTAAAGGTGCAGGGCCCTGGTACAAGGACGATGCACCCGCAATTGGATCGGACATTACGATGGAGGGGGGATATTATTATTCGAGTTATTGGACCCGAATAGATGGCACGGCGGCGACAATTGCGGGCGCTATTGCCAACCTTTTGAGGGCATATTCTTCCTATCCAAGACATAAGATTTATATAAGCAGTCAGCCGCGTAGTTGGGCCCCTCACACCCCGGTAAGACCTTCCTGTTCTCCACCGCCTCGCAGCACATTACCACGGCTACCAAACCAACCACAAAAAATAAAACCTATGAAAGATTGCTGCGACTTGATGAGAGAGGTTCACAAACATTTAGGCATCAAGAAATTAAAGGAGAATAAATTCTCTGTAGCTAAAGCCTTTTTAGTCGCAGGTGGCGAAGGCAATGAAAAATGCGAGGATTACTATGAAATCACTCAGCAATTATTCAGAATGCTTGCTAATGGCTTAATTATTAATCCCAAATCAAAGCCATTGGGAAATGAATGGCAAAGCGTAAATGCTACAGCATGGGCGGGGAATATGTACGAGATGATGGCTGAGGCTATGAGTAACGGGAATAGTAGCCAGAAATATGAAATTGCATCTATAGTGCAATTAACACAACTCCTTACCATATTGGCAGAAACTAGCAGAAAGGTAGAATACCTTATTGATAGGTTAGGTGGTGGCGATCCAATTATCGAGGTAGAGGAAATACCTGCTGTATTCACCGTGTACGAAGGGCATAAAGGCTTCGAGAAAAAATCAGCCAAGAAAATTGATATCACTAAAGCCAGAACCGATGATGACGTATAAGCGCTACTTTCAAAAATGATTGCACCGAGCAAAATTCCTATAGAAAAGTGGACTTTTAACCCTAGCCATATTTCAATCCTAGAGGCCATTAGAGGAGAGAGCGCGTAATGACAAAGAAAGCAGGGAAAGATGGATCGAAGAAGATTATCAAAAGTGAGTTTGAGAGAAAGAAAGAACAACTATTGCGAGAGATGGAATTAAAGCTAACCCTTGAAAAACGACACCAGGGAATTGATGATTTTAGAAAAGGCGACATGAAGCCATTTACCAAGTCCGTTAAATTGAAACTGAAAAGTCTGAGAAAAGATAATTTGATTAAATAATTTGCAAGTTCGGCCCAACTGCCCATAAGTCGCGCCTACTATACTTGCTACCGCTATACTCAATATAGATTAAGATGCAAGTAGCGTTAGAAGAAACTTCAATGATTAACAATAACGAAACTGATACTATCGCTACCATTAGCGGTGTTAACCTGCAAACTGAAGTTAGCGCGGAGACGAAAAGCTATTTAAGGATTGAAGCAATTCGCCGTGGCATCACGATGGGTAAATTGTTGGATGGAATGGTGAAGTTGATATTAGCCGGCGACATATCAAAAATCACTTCTTAATTGATACGGGGAATCGGTTGCTTTTATCCTTGGAAAACCAAGGATTTCGGCAACCCTGTTTTGGAGGGTTTTGTGATACGAGCTGTTATTTACTGCCGGGTGAGTACGGGTGAGCAAAATTGCGATCGCCAAGAGCGAGATTTGAGAGAATTTGCCGATCGCGCTGGGTACGAAATTGTCGAGATTTTTCGGGAGACTGCCAGCGGTGCAAAAGACGATCGCCTGGAGCGCAAAAAGGTGTTGAGCTTGGCTCAGTCGCGCAAGGTGTCGGCAGTCCTGGTGACGGAGGCGTCGCGCTGGAGTCGTAGCACGATCGACTTATTGAATACGTTGCAGAGTCTCAATGGTTGGGGCGTATCGCTGGTTACGATTTCCGGTATTGGGTTGGACTTGAACACGCCACAAGGAAAATTGATGGCGGCGGTTCTCGCAGCGATCGCTGAATTTGAGCGTGACCTGATTCGCGATCGGGTAAAGTCTGGGATTGCAGCGGCACGAGCTAAGGGTCGGAAGTTTGGCAGACCGCGAGTGTCGGAAAGTGCGATCGCGTTTGTTCGCCAGTTACGATCACAGGGTCAAAGTTACTCGCAAATCGCAGCGGCTTCTGGAGTCAGCCGCACAAAGGTGTCTGAGCTTTGCCGACAGAGTTCCGAAGCGTAGCGGCAACTTCGGCGGGGGGCATTCCGGCGGCTAGGAGCGATCGCACTTCGATTTGGATAATATCTCCCTTCTTGAGGCAAGCTGCGTGAGATGTCTTTCGCTTCAACTTCACAAAATCACCAACTTTGTAGGTCGTCTCTACCGCGGTGGAGGTGTCAAACAGTGAAAGCTGAGTGCTCGTCATATTTTGCTAAGTGTTGTGAGAGCCGATCGCCCTTAAAGACCGATTGGCAAATTATCTACGCTGCCTGGTCGCCAGTATTTTAGAAATATCCGCTGGGTTCGATATTGTTGAATTCTTCGGGGTCGATATATCTGTCCATAATGTCCTCACCAGCGTAGTCTTCAACAAAGTGCTCAATAGTCTTGTCTCCTCCCGCACTTCCCCCTACTTTCACCAGTTGCAAGTTGGGGAAGATGCACTGGAGTTTGCTATTGATGTAATCCAACTCCCAGCCCTCTATTTGCAGTCTCGGCTCATCGGAACAGTGAACGCTAGTCTTTGTAAAATCGATTCCCCGCTGCTTCAGATTTCTCTCGCAGATTTTGATGTATTCGTTCATCAAACCGGTGAACTCGATAAATGTGTGGCAGTTGGTGGCGATCGCCTCGCGATAGTAGTTGTTACTCGCTGCCTTCATTGCCACCAGTATCTCCTCTGGTGTCTGGGGAGAATCTGGGAGCTCTTTCTTGGGGCCGCTCAGTAGGGTTACTGCTTCCTCTTTGGTCAACACGATTTCACTGCCTCCCGAAAATCTTTCCCTGCTGAGAATACCGGAACTGTCCTAACGGGTATTTGAATTGTTTCCCCGGTTTTAGGGTTGCGGCCTTGACGAGATTTGCGTTGCCTCGCTTCAAATGAGCCAAATCCTACCAACGTTACTTTTTCACCGTCGGCAACGGCTTGGGTGATGGAATCAATGAGGGCGTTTAGCAGAGCGGTTGCTGCTTTTTGGGTGGTGTCGGCTTTGGTGGCGGCTATTTCAATCAGTTCTGCTTTGTTCATTTTGGCGATCGCCCTTTAGTAATTAGTCATTAGTCATTAGTAGCGCAAAAAGCCAGCGCCCCGTAAGGAGTGCTGGCTTTTCTGACTATTCAAGATTTACCTGATCTTCGTCGTCAATTTCTTGTTGCTGCTGTAACTCCTGTAACTCCATTAGCTCAGTAAGGTTTTTGAGTTTTTCTTCATACTCCCTTGCCTCCGACTGGTACCAAACGATGCACTCTCTAGACTTTGCCAACTGCTTGCGCGCATCTTCAATCAATTGGTGCAGGATTCCCCCAATGGCGTCTTTAGCGCTAATTCCCTCCGTGCTATTTTTTCTATCAAGTGCGAGGCGCTGAGTCCCAGTTCCCGTGCTAACTCGTCCAGCATTTTGACTGCCGTCGGTGTCAGGCCATAACTTTTGGGACTTTTCGTCTCCCCGTGAGGCTTCTGTTTCGCTTTCCGCATAGGTTTCGGTCATAACTTCTATCCCAAAATAACAGAATCTTAATTAAGATGTTGACATTAACTTAATTAAGAGTATATCATACTTATCAAGGTCTTAATTAAGAGACTACTTTGCATACCCCTAAACGTTGGCGAGTGGGTAACACCCACTCTTTCCCTAAGCTATGTACACCCTGGAACAGCTACAACAGAAGACTTTCAAGGAATTAAAGGAAATCGGCTGGCAACTCAATGTGTTCCCAGCGGGCGACAGACGGTGCCGCCAATACTGGATCGATGCGTTGGTCGGCGCTGAACTTCCGCTGCTGGAACTGATCGAAACCTCCCCCGGTGTCGAAGCCGAACCAGTCCAGGAGGCGATCGAGATTCAACGCCAGGAGCCGATCGAATCGAAGTTCGGCCGCATCATCTATCCCAAACCGGCCATTTACGCGATCGCACAGACGAGCGAAACTTCCCCCGGTGTCAGTTTCGATGTTGACGAATTCCGGCAGACTCACGCGGCTGAAGTGGAAAGCTATTTCAAAAGTTTCACAGAATGCGATCGACCTCCGAACCGTGGCGATGGTCGGGGTCGGCGAGAAAGTAAGGCAAAAGTGAGTGAAAGTGCGATCCTCTTCGAGGGCTGCGCTAACGGCTCTTGTGCTTCCCCGTTGACTTTCTCGCCTCGGTTTCTCGCGACCTACCCGCCCTACTTCGGGGATGTTCATTACAAAGCCGATGCTACGGGTCAACTGAACTTACTCGAACCGGAAACAGAGGACGAGCCGCCAGACCCGGATGATTTTGAATCCCTCGATGCGTTCCGAAAGGCGATCACACTTTGGGACTCCGAAAACCCCGAACCGCTTGCCGTGTCTATGGATTCGATGTGTGAATGGGCTCCGTGTCCTGCCGACTGGTACGAGCCAGAGGCCGAAAAACTGCCATTAAAAGCTTCATCCATGCGGGAACCGTCTCAAGTGTCGGAACTTTCACCGGCGATGGAAAGTTCCAGCACTTGCAAATTCCTTATTCCTGTTTTTGACGTTTGGTGCGATCGCCCGAACCGACAAGACGAGAGCGACAAACCGCCAGATCCGCATGATTTTGACTCCATGTTTGCTTTTTGGGCGGCTTATGACGCTTGGCTTGGTGAAGATGACGACAGCAACGAACCGCCCGACACAGGGATTTTTGCCAGATTGCCGGGGCCCAAGCCTCCCAGTTTTCCACCGATGCTTGTCGTTACGGGCGATCGGTCCAGCATCAAAAAGTTCGCCCGCAGCGCAACTATTTTGAGCGGACGAGCTCCCCCAGGAGGTGATGCGATACAACAGTAGGTCACTTGCGTAGAACTTGAACTTATCTCCCATTACCTAAACAGTGCGATCGTCTTGAGTAGACGCTAGGCGATCGCTTCCTCCCTACAACCATGAAAAATCCAACACCCCGCTTTCCTAAAGGGCGATCGTTTTTTTCACTTTATTTTTGGAGTTGATTCAGTGGAATACATTACTAAGGTTTCGTTTGGCGTTACTAAAAATCTTGGCAATTATGAATCTTTGCGTATTGACTTGCACGGTGTTGTTCCCGTTGGTAAGTCTTACCAAGAGGTTTTAGATAATTTGCGGACTAAAGCTTCTATCGAGGCTGATTTTTATCAATCTGATTATGTGGATTTGCTGGATAAGTCTCGGCAAATTAAATCACAATTGGCTTGTTTAACTTCTGAGCGCAATCGAATTGATTTAGATTTCAGGAAGCTTAAATCACTTTGGAGCCTTATTGGTATCGAAATTGAATCTAAGTTTCCTTCTGAAATTTCGGCTTTGTTATCTACCTATTTTGATGAATACGGACTTGATTGCGGTTCAGGGGCGGAACTGGCTGCGGAGGTGGTTGAACATGACCCTATCCCTTTTAGCCTAGAGCAAGACGAAGACAAACACGGCGAATTTTAACTTATTTCGGGGATTTGGATTTAACAAATCCCTTCCAAAAAACTATGGAATCTATCATCAGCCCAGACTTTCTAGACGATTGGTGGGAACCGCCAGACACCGAATATCAGCCACTTTTAGACTTTGAATCCGAAATTTTCGGGGAAGTACCGCACAACGACATTGCAGTTTTGACGCAACGAATCAAGCGCTCATTTCTTGACTACGTGCGACAAGGTGTCATGCTTGATGCGGTGCGTCGTTACCGCTTATATAAGCGGCAATACAAGGATTTTGCCGACTACTGCAAAAACGCGCTAGGGCGATCGCATATTTATTGTCAAAAAATCATCCAAGCGGCCAAAGTTTGCTTGGAACTCATCAAGTCCAAGTTTAAAGTTTTGCCGACATCGGTAGCCCAAGCACTGCCACTTCTCAAATTTGCCAAAGTCGATGCTGGAGGAAACCGCGAGTTAGAAGACAAATGGCAAACAGTCCTGGATGGATTCTCACCCCAGTTAATCACTGCCGCCAAAATTCAAGAAACCCTAGATGAGAACCCAGAAGACAGAGCCAAGCAAGTGCGTATCGGTGGCAAAGCTTACCAACTATTGCAGAAGAAGGCTTTAGCAGCCGGAATGACAGTTTCTAAGTATCTAGAAATACTAATTGGTGGTAGCGAATCACCGGACGAGGAACCGCCCGATGATGATGAAGAGACAGAACTGACGGCTGAAAAAGAGGAAATTTGCGATCGGGCAGAAGCCTTCGCCAAAGCCGAGACTGCTAGTCGCGGATTTGCTATCAGAAAGGTATTCAAAGACCCTCAAAAAGCTACCAGGCTGAATAGATCCGACAAAGAGTCGGACTCATCCTAACAGAAAAAAACCATGCAAACAGGCAACACTTTCACTTACCGGCATTCTGAATTGCCCGTAGTTCGACCTGCAATAAAATCCGAAATTGCAGAGCTAGACGTGCGAATTGCTGATTTGATTCTAAGAAGTCAAGGGAATTATCGAGAACTTCAAGAGTTAGCAGAGGTTTTAGAGAACTGCTTAGATAGTTGCGAACTTAATTTGAGTTCAATTCGGATAGTTGCCGACGATATCCCACAGCCAATTATTCAGATAATTACCGGAGGCCTCCACCCTATCAGCATGAAAGATTTGCCAATGGAAGAGAAACAAATCATTTTTTCAACAGCCATCACATCCTCTATTGCGACCGTCTCTAAATACATCTACCCATACCTTCATAACATATGAGCGCATCTAAAAACGATCGACTTGTTAGCCAGTTAGTCGCCGACTGCAAAAAACTGTTACAAGACGATTTTAGCGAAGCCAAGGTCAAGCAATCTTTCATCATTCTGAAAGAAGCTAAATTGCGGGGGTTACTTGGGCCCGACCGTCGCCGCGACTGTCTGCTAGCAGAAACGGTCAATATCGCCAACGACTTACTCAGAATTCACAAATTCGGTAGGGAACAACTCACTGCCTCACTTCAAAAACCTGACACGCTGTACGTTTACATAGGACTCGTTGCCACTAACTGCATTTCGGCCGCCTGACGATGGCTGCTTCGACTCAGCAGCCGAAACTTCCCTTAAAAAGGGGGGAGTCGCGGGATGAGTCGCAAGACAAGTGGCGCTTTAACGCAGAAATTAGCTTAATTGCTATTAGTAATTCGTAAGCGCCAGCCCGCATCAAACCGGACAAAATAACCGAGCCTTAATCAGTGAAGTAAGCATTAATTTGCTTTTGGGAGATTCGTAGGCTCCTTTGTCCTTTCAATCCTTTACCTCCCCAACTAGATGAAATATTTAATCGTCGGCATTGACGTTTCTCGGTCGTCAATTGCTGCGTGTTTTATGCTGGAAAAACCCAGTAACCCCCGTGATGACTATTTCGACGCCGATATCGAAGTGTTTCACTCGAACCTTGAAAATTTGAATAAATTAAGGATAAAAATCGAAAGCTTCAAAGCCGATAAAATTGTTGCTATTTGCGAACCGACCGGGATGAACTACGCCCAATTGTGGATGAATAAACTTGGTGACTGGGGCTGCGAGGTGCGAATGATATCCAACAGCAAGCTACCCAATTACAGAGCAGAGCTGATGGGCAAAGAAGGCAAGAGCGGGGCAAAGACTGACGACATTGACGCTTTTGCGATCGCCTGCTGGTACTTTGACAAATCAGAAACCAGCTACCTAAAAATCCGCGACCCACTGGTTACGCATATCAAGCGAACTTGTCTGCGCCTTGAACATTTGAACCGAGTGCAGGTTCCCATCATCAACAGAATGCGGCAGGAATTAGCTTGGCAGTGCCCAGAAGTTGCTTTAGTGCGATCGGCAAAACTCCAAGATGATTTGGCACCGCTATTGTGGGGATGGCTAGCCGGACGGCGAAAATCGAAAAAGTACGATCGCATTTTGGCGGCAACGATCGGATCTGGCATTGAGCCTCAAACTCAGTGGGCTGCCAAACAATACTGCGAAATTGAGGAAGAAATCTTCAAACTCAAAAAACAGTTGGTTGAACTAATTGACAGTTCACAGTTTGAGGAATATCGGCTGATTTTTACAAAGTTTGGTTTTGGCTACCAGCTTCAGGGCTACTTACTAGGGGCAATTTACCCGATCGAAGATTTTCTGAAGGACGGTCAACCAGAAATCAAAATCCGCAAGAACCGCCAAACCGGAAAGGAGTCCAAGCTCAAACTGTCAGAGCGTCGTTTTATGCGAGCGGTCGGTATGGGTGTGGTGCGGGAAGACAGCGGCCAGAAAAAGAAGGGCAAACAATCCGGTAGCGCGCTATGCAGGAAAGCGTTGTGGCAGTGGTGCTTCACGCGCTTGGAAGTGAGCCGAAACAATCCACCGCTGAAATTTGTTTACGGGCAAGGGAATGACGCAGAGGAAATGTCTCCAACAGAAAATTTAAAACGGCGGAAAAAAGGCGGAACGCCAATTAAATTAGCCCGCCAGCGAGTGATTGCCCGTTGTATTCGGGAGTTGTTTAAAAAATTGTGCAGCATCGTCAAAATCTAAAATCCAACGATAGATCCACAGGAATAATCTGTCTGTGGGTCTTTTAGTACCATCAAAAATGTCTACAGTGAATTACTCACTCGAAATGGGGAATTGGGCATTGGGAATTGGGAATTGGGCATTGGGCATTGGGCATTGCAACCCCCCCTGACCCCCACCAAGGGGGGAAGGGAATTGGGCATTGTTTCTTGCTTCTTGCTTGTGGAAAAGGTATGGAAGGAAATGCTGAAAACAGGTTGCGGTCGATCGCGTGTCGCGATGATGGGCAAAATCGGCTAGAATATTTGTTTGTCTATATCAGCAGCAAGTATTTACAGTCATGGCAGTTCCTAAGAAGAAAACCTCGAAATCCAAGAAGAATATGCGTAAGGCAACTTGGAAGCGCAAAGCTGTAGTGGCAGCTCAGAAAGCTTTGTCCCTGGGCAAATCCGTTCTGACTGGACGTTCCAATAGCTTTGTGTATCCCGGTAATGAAGAAGAAGAGGAAGAATAAATCGCTGAAAACTGGGCATTGGGTTCGCCCAATGCCCCATCAGTCAATCACCTCTTTGGTTAAATACTGCTTCGGGCAAAATCAGCATGGCATCGCCAAAGGAATAAAAGCGGTACTGCTGAGCGATCGCCTCTTGATACAAATCTAGCACCCGCGATCGACCAATCATCCCACTAAGCATCATCAGCAAAGTAGAGCGGGGTAAGTGAAAATTGGTAATCATCCCATCTACAACCCGCCATTTATAACCCGGATAGATAAACAAATTTGTCTGGCCGGAAAAAGGTTGCAAGGGAGAATCACCAATTGGGGTTTCTGTAGCCGCCGCAGCCCCCTCTAAAGCTCTTACTGATGTAGTACCTACAGCAATAACCCGCCCGCCTCTAGCCTTGGTTTCGCGGATTTTTTCGACGGTGGCGGGGGAGACTTCCACCCATTCTCCGTGCATTGTGTGGGTTGTCACGTCTTCCACTTCCACGGGGCGAAAAGTTCCTACCCCAACGTGCAGGGTGACAAAGGTTGTTTCGATTCCCCGCTGCTTTAAGCGGCTGAACAAGTCCTGGGTAAAGTGTAAACCGGCAGTGGGTGCTGCGATCGCCCCTAGTCGATCGGCATAAACAGTCTGATACTGTTCCGGCGCAGCTTGAGAATTATCAATGTATGGTGGGAGCGGTACGTGGCCGTATTCGTCCAAAAACGGTATTAGAGACGTCTCTGTCGGCAGATCAAACTCCAACAACCGCCCTCCTGTTGCGTCATCCCTGGCGACAACTGTCGCAGTCAGGCGATGATGATCGGGTACTGTGGCTACAGTGCCTTCGGGAATGCAACAGCAAGGGCCTGCGACTTCCTGATGGCAATCTGGGGCGATCGGATCGAACTCAATTTTTGCTCCCAACTTCAAGCGTTTTCCCGGCTTAACCAAAGCTAGCCAGCAGTTGTGCTGTCGTTCTTCCATTAACAATATCTCCACCGCCGGCCCATTGGGTTTGTGCCCGAAAAGCCTAGCTGGGAGGACGCGGGTATTGTTCAATACCAGCAAGTCTCCAGGTTGCAGTAAATCGGGCAAATCGTGGAAAATCTTGTGTTGTTGGGTGCTGGGAGAATCTACAACCAGCAAGCGGGAACTGTCCCTGGGCACTACGGGATTTTGGGCAATGCGATCGGGCGGAAGTTCGTAGTCATAACCGTCCAAAGACCAGTCTATCTCTGTCATCTCGTAAAATTCCTGTCAAAAATCTGTCAACTAGGTAACAAATTGGGTAGAAACCCCCATCCAAAGTCGGGTGCTTTTCCCCTTGTGGTGGCGGGTATAGTCCGCGAGGATAGAGATGTAGTATCAGCTTTGCTCAAAGGAACGTTATGGAATACCTCTACTACATCGCCAATACTAGCCTTACTCTGAGAGTCGTGGATTACCTACGCACGGCTCATCATCTTCCTTTGCAATTTATCACTGTTATTCACCAAATTGACGGCTGGGTGGTAAAGGTGAAAATGAGCCAATACTTAACTCCTGAAATGCACGGGGATTTCCGGGCGTTTATGAATGAACTTGGGATTCCTTACGATCCTGAAATTCGGCTCCAAATGGCACTTTGGAGTTTGGAAACGGGACAGTCACCGCTGAGCGTGATGCGCCGCTACCAAGTTGCCGTGGTTTGTCACGGAAGTCCCGATCGTAGAGAAATTGAAGCGTTTCGCCACCAATTTGTCAAGGGTCTGGGATATTGTCCAGAAACTCTGGCCTAAGTTGATTGGCGAAGAAATTGGCTGCGATCGCGATCGCCACAGCTTCAGCAATTCCGTAGTCTAACATCTAAAATCTAACATCTAAAATCTCAAATCGTGTGACATTTCTAATTGCTGAAAGCCGATCGAATATATTGTTGCAAAGTAAAGCGGTTGCTGTCTGTAAGTGAGACTTGAGAGTTCGCAGCCGTTGATGGTAATATTTTATGATTCTTTTTCCCGATCGGTTCGCACCTCACAAGGGCAACATCAAAGCGACAAGAATGATTTACCAAATCTGGATGATTGCTTAAAAATATCTCGGCTGTTTGCCAAAGTTTTGCTTGTTTTGCCACAGTAACAGCCAGCATTCCATCTGCATCCCAATTTCCCCGACGGCGAGTTTTGACTTCTACAAATACTAAAGTCGGGAATGGGGAATCGGGAATGGGAAATCGGGCATTGGGCCTTCGTAATCGGGAATCTTCCTGAGTTTCCTTGATTTCGCACTCTTCATCTGTTCCCAGTGCAATAATGTCAATCTCTCCCCAGCGACAGTGCCATTGTCGGTGCAAGATTTCCCAGCCTTGTTGCTGCAACCAATCTGCGACCAAGTTTTCTCCTAAAGTGCCGATATCGCGAGAGTTGGGAGATGCGGGGGAATTGGAGTTATTAGATGCGACCGGGCGATCGCGCTTTCTGGTAAAATTCAACTCTGAACTGTCACCGCTCATTAGCTCTAACTCTTATGAATTCTCGAATTCGCCAACATATTTATACCTTCTTGCTGAGCTTTGTTATTTTAGCAGTATTTGTCACTGGTGCGATCGGTATTAATCCCGCACCAGCTTTCGCATTGGATCACGACAAAGAAATCCTAATTGGCGCTGACTTTAGTGGACGAGCACTGAATGACGACAGCTTTAACAAAGCTAATCTTCGCAACAGCAATTTTAGCAATGCAGACTTGCAAGGCGTCAGCTTATTTGGTGCCAACATGGAAGAAGCAAATTTTGAAGGTGCAAATCTGACCGGTGCTACCTTAGATTTGGCTCGCATGATGAAAGCAAATTTAACGAATGCGATCCTGGAAGGAGCTTTCGCTTACAATACCAAACTCGAAGGAGCAATCATTGATGGCGCTGACTTTACTGAAACACTGCTGCGAGATGATATGTTGGTAAAACTTTGTAAAGTCGCAAAAGGAACTAATCCAGTGACAGGTAGAGACACTCGCGAAACTCTATTTTGTGATTATTAAAACGGTTAATTCTCGCAACAATTAAACTTTTTAGTGGGACTTAAAACAAGAAATTAGGAGACGGCAGTGCCGTGTCCCTACAGTATTATTGTCGGTAGGGACAC
>JAYTZD010000413.1:0-1385 GCA_043742065.1 Oscillatoriales bacterium | reverse complement strand
TAAAAAAGAAGGATTACCTATTGACAGGGATGGACTTTTCGTGGTATATTTTAGATAATGGGAGTGGTGACAAAAATAGTTATTTTTGTCACCACTCCCATTATTAGATTATAGGTCATTAGACGGGGAAAGTCAAGCATTTACCCCTGAAAAAAAAGGCGATTTTTTTTATTTGCATCAAAAAAATATTTCATTGTCTCCTGCTAAGTCAAAATCGACCCACTCATCATCCGCTGATATCTGCGTTCCAACTCATCCCGCACCACCGGCCAATTGTTCAAACTTTCATCATCTTCAATTACCATCTGAGCAGCTTGCCGCGCCAACTCCAAAACCTCCTGATCCTCGACCAAACTCGCCAAGGCAAAATCCGGTAAACCCGATTGACGAGTTCCTAAAACTTGACCAGGCCCGCGCAATCTCATATCCATTTCCGCAATAAAAAAGCCATCTTGAGACTGTTCTAAAACCTTCATTCTCTGCATCGCCTCCGTAGCCTTAGAACCGGGCATTAACAAACAATAGGAACGGCTAGTACCCCGACCAACTCGACCCCGCAACTGATGCAATTGTGACAGTCCAAAACGCTCGGAATTTTCGATTAACATTACTGTGGCATTCGGGACATCTACACCAACTTCAACTACAGTAGTAGATACTAAAATATCAGTTTCTCGATCGCGAAACTTAGTAATTGCTGCATCTTTGTCAGCACTACTCATCCTACCGTGGAGCAAACCAACCTTAAACTCAGGAAAAATACTTGTTTCAAGTTTTTCTTTTTCCTCAATAGCCGATCGCACATCCAGCTTTTCCGACTCCTCAACCAACGGTAACACAACATAAACTTGACGTCCGCCCGCCACTTCCCGCCGAATTAGATCGTAAGCTTGACTGCGTTCCTTTGAAGATAATACAGTAGTTTGGATTGCCTGTCTTCCCGGTGGCAACTCATCAATTTGACTCACATCCAAATCGCCATGTAGTGTCAACGCCAATGTCCGAGGAATGGGAGTTGCAGTCATCGTCAAAACGTGAGGAGATTCACCTTTTTGCTGCAACTTCGCCCGCTGCTGTACACCAAATCGGTGCTGTTCGTCAATAACTGCTAAGCCTAATTTATGAAAATTTACAGTATCTTGAATTAAGGCATGAGTTCCGACTAAAACAGGTAATTGTCCGGTTTCTAACTGACTGTGAATTTCCCGGCGCTTGGCAATTTTTGTCGAACCAGTTAACAATTCCACAGACAAGTGCATCAAGTTAAACCAGCCTACCAATTTGCGGTAATGCTGTTCTGCTAAAACTTCCGTCGGTGCCATTAAAGCTGCTTGATAGCCGGATTGAATTGCGGCTAACATAGCCACCACGGCTACTACTGTTTT
>JAYTZD010000412.1:0-12112 GCA_043742065.1 Oscillatoriales bacterium | reverse complement strand
CGGTTCACGGTTCACGGTTCACGGTTGACGGTTGACGGTTGACAGTTGTCAGTGGGCATAGAAAAAGTTCTCCCCATCTCCCCCTCTCCCCATCTCCCTCTCCCCATCTCCCTGTCAAGTCTGCGTAAAATTACCAGAGTGAAATTCCTGATAGCAATGTTCCACAAAACCCAGATATCGCCGCCGAAAAACTTCTGGTGCAAACTCTTCGGCGTGGAGTCGCCCAATTTCAGGCTGAAATTTGCCTTGCAACACTTCAAATTCCTCCACCGCTGCTACTAATGCTGCTGGGGTTTGGGACGAAAAAAATAAACCAGTCCCTTTCTCTGGATGTTGGCGAATATCCAGCACTGTTTCCAATGCGCCGCCCGCTGCATAGGCAATTACTGGTGTTCCGCAAGCTTGAGCTTCTACTAGGGCGATGCCAAAATCTTCGCAAGCTGCGTACACAAAGGCTTTGGCTTCGGCCATGTATTTTTCAACAACTTCTGCTGGTTGCCATCCGAGTATTTGGACGTTGGGTTTGGCGATTTCCCGAATCATGTCTAATTCTGGGCCGGTGCCGATGACAATCAGATTATGCCCCAGTTGATTGAATGCTTGGACGATCGCACTAACGTTTTTGTAGCTTACCAATCGGCAGACAGTCACATAAAAATCTTGTTTCTGTGGCATTAAGGAAAATCGAGCGATATCTACTGGCGGATAAATCACCTCAGCCCGCCGCCGATAGCACCGCCAAATCCGGCGGGCTGTGTGTTGGGAGTTGGCGATGAAATAATCAACGCGATTGGCAGAAATGACTTCCCACTGCCTCAGTCGGTGCAGCAAATATCGCGTCAGCACCCCTGGGATGCCCCGTCCGGCTTTGCTACTGTGCAAATAGTCAAAAGTCATGTCCCAGGCGTAACGCATGGGTGTGTGGCAGTAACAGACGTGTAGTTGCCCTGGACTGCTGAGGATTCCTTTGGCGACGGCATGGGATGATGAGAGGATGATGTTGTATTCTCGCAGGTCTAGTTGTTCGATCGCGATCGGCAGAAAAGGTAAATATTTTTGGACACCTTTGCGGGCCAAGGGAAAGTGCTGCAAAAATGTTGTGCCAATCTGTCGCCCGAAAAGATAGCTTTCGGGATTTGTCGATTCAAAGTCGATGAGGGCATAGACATCGGCCTCTACGTGTTTGAGGATTTCCTGCACTACCAATTCTGAACCGCCAGTGGCTAAGGGTGTCAACCATTCGTGAACCAGGGCATATTTGAGTTTTTCTACAGCAGATTTCACTCTTCTCTCCACACCTGTGACAGTTTTGAACTGTATTATCTCATTCGCAAGCGTTGCGAAGAATCTCAAACCCTTATCACACCATCAAAGTGCGTCCAAAAGTGTATATCTGTTAATTCTTGACAATTAATACTATTAAGCGGAATAATATAGGGGATTTGCGATCGCCTAAATCTTCGGAACGGGCGATCAAATTAACGTGGTGTGAGGAAAAAATGTCAAAATTTTTGTGGAAAGGACTCTTAGTCAGTCCCGCTGTATTAGCAGCAAGTTTAGTGGTGTCTGCGACAGCGCTAGCAGCAGAGCAACCGATCGAAGTTGCCACAGCAACCCAAGCAAATCAATTAGAATTAGCAGGTGCTGCAACGGAGGCTGTCAAGCCTGAGACGGCCGAATCAGTGTCAGTAGCGAGGCAATCGACTGTCAAAACTATTGAGAAAGAAATCGATAGAACGAAGGTAGCCCCAGTTGCCGAACAGACAACAGCACCGTCCAACGCAGTTGCAGCAGCAGATTTAAGCGAAACCAAACCCGCAGCCGCGCCCGCAGATTTAAGCGCCGACAAATCTGTCGCAGAGCAAATTCCCGCAATCGCAACAGCAGATTTCAGCCAAACACAACCCGCCGCTGCACCGGCTAAATTAAGCGCCGAAAAACCAGCCGCACAACCGGAGCAAATTTCCCAATCGACAGCTCCCAATGCCACATCTCAAGCACTGCCAAATGCTTTAGAGCAAATCAATCAGTACAGCGCTGAAGGCACCGACAGCGAAAATGCTGCCGCTCAAGTAACCTCAGTTTCGCAACTGTCTGACGTGCGGCCTACAGATTGGGCATTCCAAGCTTTGCAGTCCCTGGTAGAGCGCTACGGTTGTATAGCTGGCTATCCCGACGGCACTTTCCGTGGCAACCGGGCGATGACTCGCTACGAATTTGCGGCGGGTTTAAATGCCTGTTTGGATAAAGTGAACGAGCTGATTAAAGGCGGTACCAGAAATCTAGCAACCAAAGAAGATTTAGCTTCTGTGCAAAAATTGCAAGAAGAATTTGCAGCCGAACTAGCAACCTTGCGCGGCCGCGTAGACGCTTTGGAAGCACGGACGGCTGAATTAGAAGCAAATCAGTTTTCGACTACGACTAAACTCAACGGCGAAGTCGTATTTGCTTTGACCGGCATCGCTAGGGGAGAAAATGCTGAGGGTCGTGATGCTGATAAAACGACCGCTTTTGGCAGCAGGACTCGTCTCAATTTCGACACGAGTTTCACTGGCAAAGATTTGCTGAGAACTCGACTGCAAGTTTTAAATTTGGGTTCATTTTCTACTAATAATACCAAAACCGCTGAAGGAGAATTGCGGTTTAATGCAGGGCCTTTTGGCGAAGCCAGCAATACTGTAGCTCTAGATGCACTACTTTACCAATTTCCTCTAGGCAAAAGCACTACAGTAATTCTAGAAGCTAACGCCGGCGCTGCTGACGATTTCACCAATACTGTCAACCCTTACTTTGACGGAGATGGCGGCAGTGGTGCTCTTTCTAATTTCGGTACTCGCAACCCGATTTACTATTTGACTGGCGGTTCTGGTATCGGCCTCAGACACCAATTCGGGGAAAAACTAGAACTGAGTTTGGGGTATTTGGCCGGCAATGCTGCGAACCCGACGCGGGGAAATGGTTTGTTCAACGGTGCTTATGGCGGTTTGGCTCAGTTGACTTTCAAACCCAGCGACAGCATAGCTTTAGGTTTAACTTACATTAATTCCTATAACTTCGTGACTGGTACGGGCAGCAATGCTTCTAATTTTCCAGCCCGTCTTGGTTCTTTCGGCATCGATAGCGACACCAATCTACCAATTTCTAGCAATTCTTACGGCGCACAAGCTTCGTGGAGAGTCAATCGCGGCATTGCGGTCGGCGGTTGGGCTGGTTACACCAATCAACGCATTTTATCTAACTTGGGAACTCCTACAGGTTCTATCCAGCGGGGAGACCAAAAAATCTGGAACTGGGCTGTTACTTTGGCTTTTCCTGATTTGTTGAAAAAGGGAAATGTCGCGGGGTTTTTGGTAGGTATGGAACCAAGAGTGACGAGTTCTACTAATCGGACTTTGCCGGAAGATAAGGATACTTCGCTGCACATTGAAGGTTTTTATCAATTTAAGTTGAGTGACACTATTTCGGTCACTCCTGGTTTAATTTGGCTAACTGCTCCCGACCACAATAACAGGAATTCTGATTTGCTGATTGGTGTTGTGAGAACGACTTTTACTTTCTAGGTTGAGACCAGGCGATAAGTGCAAGGTAAACTGTATCGCCAGCAACAGAAGTGCTAGTAGGCTCGTAAAGCTCTCTGCCAGTATCAGCATCTGCCTCCTGAATTGGGTCTGGGTTAGTCCCGTTCGGTGCGCCACCATTAAAGTGCAACCAGGACTGTACATCTGTAGCCGATCGAACTATTTGTTTGCGTCAGTTGTGTCAATATCAATTTTGCTGGGATGAGTTGTGCGATCGACTTAGTGAAAGTGACAGTACAAAGCTGTTGTAGAATCCGGGACAAGAGTGCGAGATCAATGGGATTGTTAACAACAAATACCATTAGGCGAGATAATGTACGGTATTTACGATCGCCTAAATCTTCGGAACGGGCGATCGATTCAATGTGGTGTGAGGTAAAAATGTCCAGAATTTTGTGGAAAGGACTCTTAGTCAGTCCCGCTGTATTAGCAGCAAGTTTGGTTTTATCCTCTGCTTCCCTAGCAGCAGAGCAACCTCTGGAAATTGCGGCGGCGACTCAAGCTAATAACTTGCAACTAGCCGGTGTTACCACAGAGGTCGCCAAACCAGAGACAGAAGCATTGACCGCAGATCAGATCTCATTAGCTAGCAATAACACTGTTGAGACTATTGAGAATGCAAGTGCGATCTCCGAACCAGCAATAGCACCAGAAAACACAGTAGCAGCAGATTTAAGCGCTACACAGCCTGTCGCCGAAGCGCGAGTAGCAGAACCCAGCAGCAAAGTCCTAGCGGCCAAATCCAGCGAAGCCAAACCAGCCACCGACTCGACCATCACAGTTGCACCACAAGCGCAACCGGAGCAAATTTCCCAATCGGCAGCTCCAAATGCCCTAGAGCAAATCAACCAATACAGCGCTGAAGGTACTGACAGTGAAAATACTGCCGCTCAAGTAACCTCAGTTTCCCAACTGTCTGATGTCCGCCCTACAGATTGGGCGTTCCAAGCATTGCAATCCTTAGTAGAGCGCTACGGTTGTATAGCTGGCTATCCCGACGGCACTTTCCGTGGCAACCGTGCCATGACTCGCTACGAATTTGCCGCCGGTTTAAACGCCTGTTTGGATAAAGTGAACGAGCTGATTAAAGGCGGTAGCAAAGGTCTAGCAACCAAAGAAGATTTAGCTTCTGTGCAAAAATTGCAAGAAGAATTTGCCGCCGAATTAGCAACCTTACGCGGTCGCGTAGATGCTTTAGAAGCACGGACGGCTGAATTAGAAGCAAATCAGTTTTCGACTACGACTAAACTCAACGGCGAAGTCGTATTTGCTTTGACAGGCATCGCCAGGGGAGAAGACGCTAATGGTCGCGATGCTGATACAACAACAGCTTTGGGGAGCAGGGTTCGTCTTAATTTCAACACGAGTTTCACTGGCAAAGATTTGCTCATAACTCGACTGCAAGTTTTAAATTTGGGTTCGTTTTCTACTAATAACACCAAAACCGCTGAAGGGGAATTGCGGTTTAATGCTGGGCCCTTTGCTACTGCTAGCAATACTGTAGCTTTAGATTGGTTACTTTACCAATTCCCTCTAGGCAAAAGCACTACAGTATATCTAGAAGCCAATGCCGGCATTGCTAGCGATTTCACAAATACCGTCAACCCTTACTTTGATGGAGATGGCGGCAGTGGTGCTCTTTCTAATTTCGGCACTAGCAACCCGATTTACTATTTGATTAGCGGTAGTGGTATCGCCGTCAGACACCAGTTTGGGAAAAAACTCGAACTGAGTTTGGGATATTTGGCTGGCAATGCTGCGAATTCGACGCGGGGTAACGGTTTGTTTAACGGCTCCTACGGTGCATTGGCTCAGTTGACTTTTAAGCCTACAAGTAGCATGGCTTTAGGTTTAACTTACGTTAATTCCTACAACTTCGTCACTGGTACCGGCAGCAATGCTTCTAATTTTCCGGCTCGTCTCGGTTCTTTCGGCATCGATAGCGACACCAATCTACCAGTTTCTAGCAATTCTTACGGCGCGCAAGCTTCGTGGAGAGTCAACCGGGGAATTGCGGTCGGCGGTTGGGCTGGTTACACCAATCAACGCATTTTATCCAACTTGGCAACTCCTACGGGTTCTGTGCAGCGGGGAGACCAAAAAATCTGGAACTGGGCCGTTACTTTGGCTTTTCCAGATTTGCTGAAAGAGGGAAATGTTGCCGGCTTTTTGGTAGGTATGGAGCCGCGAGTGACAAGTTCTACTAATCGGACTTTGCCGGAAGATAAGGATACTTCGTTGCACATTGAAGGTTTCTATCAGTTCAAGTTGAGTGACAATATTTCCATCACTCCGGGTTTAATTTGGCTGACTGCTCCCGACCACAACAAGAATAACTCTGATTTGGTGATTGGCGTGGTGAGAACGACTTTTACTTTCTAGGTTGGTTGACATTTTTGAGCGCAGATTAACGCTGATTAATGCCGATGAATAATCAGCATTAATCTGCTTTGGGAGCATCCCGAATTTGCAAATATATCTGTAGGGGCGAAGCATGACCGCAGTAAATCTCTCGTTTTAACCAATAACTTATCTGCGGTCATGCTTCGCCCTTACAAAATCGGGATGCTCCCTCTGCCTTGGAATTGAGAGAAGATTTTTGAGCGGGTTTTAGACCCAAATTTTCGATCAGAAAGTGCAATTAATTAAATAGAAATAAGCCCGGATTCACATGAAAAAAAGTTCCCAAAGCCTGAGCTTGTTTTTTAGTGATTCCTAATTGACCATTAATGAGTTTACTTACCATCTCAATCGTGCCAATAATTTCCACTAAATCTGCTGGTACTAAACTCCTAACATCCATCAAATGAATAAGTCTTGAGTGGGGAGTTGAACTATTCAGTTGATAGTGATTTTCTTCAAAATCCTCAATTAGTTTGACTAATAGTTCTAGTAGAGTATCTTCTTCTGGAGTTAGATTTCTTCGAGAAAGCAAACTTTCAACGATTTCTAAAAATATCTCATTTTCATCCTCATTTTTGATGATGCGAGGTTGATATTGAGATAGCAAGCTGCTGTATCTGTCGGAGTCAAAAGTAAGGATCATCTGATTTTAGATTTTAGATTTTAGATTTTAGATTATAATTTCGGCAGTAGTCTCTTAATTTTTTGCGACTGATAACGTGCATTTAGCGGTCGTTAAAATGTTTTGCAGATATCCAATTTTATCAAATTTAAGGGCTATCGACAATTTTGATTAAGCTGTGGCTTGCTGTGGCCTTCCCCAGACTATCCGTTCTTGCTTGTATACAACCATCCCAGGTTTTGCACCCTTGGGCTTATACACATATTTCGGTTCTGTGTAAACGACTGGTACTTGTTCACTCTGGCGGGCGCGACTGTAGTAGGCGGCCATGTTGGCGGCAAATTGCAAGTCGGCTTCTTCGGCAACTGTACCCGGTGTGACGCGCAGCAAAGCGTGACTTCCGGGAATTTCTAGGGTGTGGAACCAGATGTCGTAGTCGCCGGCTACGCGAAAGGTGAGTTGGTCGTTTTGGCGGTTGTTGCGGCCGATTAATAGTTCAAAGCCACTGGGGGTTTGGTAGCGATGAAATTCGATCGCAGCATTTTTGTCTGTACTACGGTAATCTGGGACAACGAGATATTTTTGCTGGATTAATTCTTCACGGATTTCTGCGAGGGTTTGCAAATCTTGGGTATTGCGGTAGGTTTCTAATACCGAAAGTGCAGCTTCTACTTGTTCTAAGTAGTCGATTTCTTCTTGGACTGCTGCTAATAAAGGTTCTACGGCTATGCGAGCTCTTTTGAGTTTTTGGTGTTTTTTGTATAGGGCTTGAGCGTTTTGGACGGCGTTTTTTTCGGGATTTAGCGGAATAGCAACTGGTTGGTTGGTTTCAAAGTCTGGTAGAGAAATGACTTTCATTCCAGGTTGCCAATGTTGTAAGTTTGCCATTAGCAAATCAGCTTGGGATTTGTGGGTGTCGGCTACTTTTGATTGCTGTAATTTTTCTTTGAAGGTGTTGGCTTTGAGGTTGAGTTTTGCTAGGACGTTGTTGAGTTTTTGATTGAGTTGATGTCGTACTTGGGCGAATACTTGTTGGTTGATTTCGCCGGTGTAGTAGCTGTTGAGTAATTCTTGGACGGAAGAGGGTTCGGCAGCGGATTCTGTAGCGGATTTAACGGATGGATAAGGAGGTTCGGCAACGGATTCTGTAGCGGATTTAACGGATGGATAGAAGGATGAAGAGGAAGAGGGGATGAGGGGGGAAGGATTTTCTGGTGTTGGCCAGTCGATGACTGTGTAGCCTTGGGCTGTCAAACTGGGTTTAAATGTTGAGTTTTCTAAGGCTTGTAGCCAGTGTTGCCATCGATGGAATAATTGCTGCCAGTCGTGGGCGCTGAGGCTGTCGGTGGATTGTTCGGGGTCTAAATTTGCCGATCGAATCATGGACAAAACTAAAGCCTTACTCAACCCTCGGTAATTCTTCAACAGGTTACGCTGTAATTGTCCAGGAACCAGGCTAATTCTTTCTTGCCATCGATTTTGAGGTTCGATCGCACTTGGCGCTATATCGGTCAAAGCCGGGGGCATTTCGTAGGGTTGTCCGGTTTGGATGGGGCGGACACTAGACTGTTTGGCGCTGACTTGGTGGGCGCAGGTGACGACGAGATTATCTTGGGCTGTGAGGATGACATTGCTGTATTTGCCGATGATTTCAGCGTAGAGATGCCAGAGGGCTGGTTCTCCTGGGCGTTTGGCGAATTGCAAGTCTATCACTCTTTCCCAAGGGGAGATGGGGGCGATGGAAACTAGGGCTAAACCGCTGAGTTGGTGGCGGAGTTGCTGACTGAAGGTGAAGGTGTCGGGAATGCGGGGTGGGGGGGCGCCGACGCAGATACGGGCGGCTATGGTGTGCCAGGAAAGGTCAATCCAGCCCCGTTGGTTCATGGTGCGTAGGGCCAGGGACACGGTAAAGCGATCGCGCTGGTAGACTTGTTCTAAGCGTGCTGGTAGCCATTGGGCTCGCAGTTCACTGCAAGTGGCAGTTAAAGTTGTCAAGTCTACAGGTTGCATCGATTTTGGATTTTGGATTTTGGATTTTAGATTTATCGATTCTGGATTAAAAGAAGAACCAGCGGTTTCACTTTTAGTTAGATGTGGTTGTTTCCTGGGTTTGCGACTGAATCACAGCACTCCAGTCATCATCATTAATAGCAGATTCCAAATCCTTGCCGCGTTCATCGGCACTTTTGGCTGCTATCTCTAACTCTTTGGTAAGAGTCGAATCTGCCATTGCTTTGCGTAATTTCAGCTTCTTTTCTTCATAGGCTTTTTGCTCATCAGCAGACATTGCAGCCCGCGCGGCTTCACCGACGGTACTCGCCCACATTTCGCTATCTGCATCGTTTCCTGGGGGAATACTGTCCAGTTCTGCAATCCAAGTATCGCGCAAATTTTCCATTTCTTCCCGCTTGGGGAATTTGAAAGTTTGCACGCGCAGGAATGCACAATTTTCGCTGCCGTTTTGGGCGATATGACCGTTGAGAGAAAGCAGGATATTTCGCGAATAACCTATATACTGGGTTTGATGGGAACTGTCGATTACGGCATAAACACCTGGGACTTTGGCATTAGTTGCTAAATCGCGCCATGTTGCGATCGAGATTATTTGTGTTCCGTCGTTTTCTAATGCCTGAATTGCTGTCGCAGCACCATGTTCCTCATCGGAACTATACAAAAAGTTGTGTAGTCCTTCATGGGCGACTGGTACGTTTTGATGTTCGATTGCTAAATCTAAATTGGTATTCACTTGATTGATTTCCATAAAATTTTATTTCTCCCAAATATCACTTTTCTGGGCAGGCAGGATGCCTACCCCACAATCAATTTTACTCTTTGTGGAACAGGCATCTTGCCTGTTCTATTATTTTTTGCCCTTATCTACCTAACTTACGGAGATTTGTTGAATTTCCTCATCAGTCAACTTGACATCCATCGCTTTTACAGAGTCTTCAATGCTGGATAGTTTTGTCGCAGCGGGAATCGGAACGATGCAGGGGGATTTGGCCATCAACCAGGCTAATACTATACAGTAAACAGAGACGTTTTTCTCGGCTGCTAATTTCGCGATCGCCGGTATATCTTGCAAACTTTTGGCGCGGCGGCTTCCTCCCAAGGGACTCCAAGGAAAAAATGTCAGTTTTTCGGCTTCGCAATATTCCAGTACACCGTCTGATTCTGGTACTCTGTGCCAAGGATTATACTGATTTTGGACTGAGGCAATTTCTACTATATCGCGGGCGCGTTTGATTTGCTCTACAGAAAAGTTGGAAACTCCAACAAATCGAATGATTCCCGCTTCTACAGCTTCTTTTGCGGGTGCTAGGGCTACTTCGATAGTATAACCGGGATCTGGTGAGTGATATTGCCAAAGGTCGATCGGCTTTTGGCCACCCAAGGCTTCAAAACTTTCGCGAATTGTTTTGCGTAAATGGTGGGGATTACCGTTGCGCGTCCAAGAACCTTGCGGCCGCATTAATCCACCTTTTGTAGCGATGGTGACAGCTCTAATATCTCCAGTATATTGTTCTAAAGCTTTGGCAATCAGTTCTTCATTATGATGTTTGTCGGATTGATCTTGACAGTATGAATCTGCGGTGTCAATTAGTGTCACGCCTAAATCGAGGGCGCGATGAATTACTGCAATTGATTGGGATTCGGTTGGTCTGCCGGTTAAGGATAGTGGCATTCCTCCCAAGCCAATTGCGCTGATATTAAAGTTAGTGTTTCCGAGTTGTTTGTTTTTCATAAAATAGTTCGGTAAGTGGGAAACTCAGAGTCTTTAAACCTGAGAGGGAAACGACGCGAATGGTTTTAACCACGGTGAATCTTTTGACTTTAGAACTGTTTAATTACAAACGACAGAGCGAGGAACTAGCAACGCATTCCGGGGTGTCGTGACCTAAATAACGTAGTCAGTTAAGACTGAGGCCTGTCAGAATAGCTTGCTTCGAGACTTGCTCGCGACCAAGCTCAGTGTCTTTAGACCTGAGTTCCTGACTATATTTTCCTTTTTTGCTTTCGTGATTGGTGGTTTAGATTGCTTTGATTCTTTAAAAATATTTATTCTTATAATATAACAGTCAACAGTTAACTGTCAAGAAATTAAATTATATAACTAACTCGAAGCGCTGGTATAAAATCGGAGTGCAAATTGCCAGAAGTAGCGGGAAGCGAAGAAAAGTGCGATCGCCAAAATTCCTGCCCCTGTTATCCAAAGTATATCACCTCTGCCTAACATTGCTTCTGCGGGTACTGTGGTCAAGAAAGCAACCGGGACTATGAAGGTGAAGAAAAATCGATAGGCTACGGGATAAGCGGCCATCGGAAATCTACCGGCTTCTAACAATCCTCTGAGGACTTCAGTAACGTTATAAATCTTGACAAACCAAATGCTGGTTGCACCCAACATAAACCAGATGCTATAAAGACTTACCATGCCAAATAACAGCGGTATTGCAGTTAGGAAATAGTTGCCGATTTCCACTCCCAATTTGTTGGCTGAGTACAACAGCAACACCGCGCCGAAGATGATATCGGGTACTCCCCAAGGGGAAACTGTGTTTGCAGATAGCCAGAATTGGGAATTGATGGGTTTCAGGAGGACAAAATCGAGAGTTCCTTGTTGCACGCGATCGACAATCCGACTAAGATTAGGTGCTAGAAATGTTGACGAAAAGCCTTGCAAAATAGTGAAAATTCCCAGTACAACTAAGGCTTCTTCCCATTTCCACCCAGAAAATGTGTAGCCCGTGCGGTAGAATAAAAATAGTCCAAATAAGCTTCCTGTCAGGTTTCCGAGGCTACTGAGGGCTGCGAGGAGAAAGTTGATTCGGTATTCGAGTTCTGCGGAAATTGCCGCACCCCAAAATAGTTTTAGTACCTGCAAATATCGTCCTATGTTTATCGCCATTTTTTATATTTGAAATAAAGGAAGAAGGAAGAAGGAAGAAGGAAGAAGGCTCTTCGACGGAGTTTATCCTGAGCCGAATGGCTCAGGAACCGTTTCAGGAATAAAGTCCTTCGACATTTCGACTTCGCTCAATGACCAGAATAGTCTTAATTGTCTTGGTGGTTGCTATAGTCAATAAGTCCAAGTTTGTAGAACTTTTCCTGCTAATTTCTTGCCAAACCAAGGTGTGTTTGCCGATCGCGACTTCAGACTTTGCCCATCAACAGTCCAACTCATTTGCGGATCGAATAAAATCAGTTCAGCAGAGACTCCTGGTGCAGCCGTAGCAGGGTTTTGTCCGAGACAAATGGCGGGGGAGGTACTCAAAAGTCGCCACAGTTCTAGAGCCGAAAGCTCCCCAGTTTCTACCAATCGTTCCCAGAGTAAAGGTAAAGCTAATTCCAAACCGATCGCCCCTGGTGGAGCATCAGCAAAAGCCACGGTTTTATCTTCATAAGTATGGGGGCTGTGGTCGATCGCGATCGCATCAATCACCCCATCTTTCAGCCCTTGAATCAGCGCTAATTGGTCAGCCTCATTGCCCAAAGGCGGATCTAAACG
>JAYTZD010000411.1:0-5966 GCA_043742065.1 Oscillatoriales bacterium | reverse complement strand
CGCAGCAGCTATTTCTACAGGTGAATTAACCGCGCCAACTTCGTGATTCAATCCGCCCATAGGATCTAAATCTGCCATTTCTTTATAAGCCACAATCGTTCGATTTATTTCGCCAGTAATTCGGCTGGGTTCTAAGCGAATTTGCCAATAACAAATATTGGAACCAAAAAAGCCGAGACTAACGCCTTTATCCCTAGCTGTCTCTATATTTTCGCGCATATCTCTAGACCAATATTCATCATGCCCTACAGACAAAAAAGCTTTGTGAGATAATAGCAGCCGCGTGTTAAAATGAGTATCAATGTTGGTGGCGTAGGTGACATCATAACCTTCTTTTTCTAGCCACCTCACCATATTGTATTCCCAACCAGAACTCGAAGTTCTCCTTTTCGGCTGAAAATTAGTTAAAAATTCGCCGGCACCCACACCGTAAGCTGCGTTGCGGTTGGGACTCATGGCGTAGGGTCGATTGAAGGAAACTTTATAAGCTTGTTTGCCGCGACTGTTCCAGCGGTAAAGGGATTTATAGCCCCAATTGTTGTAGGCTTGAAAGGTAGTGACGCTGGATTGAAATAAAAGATCAGATTTGCGATCGTCATCCCGTACTACAAATATAATGTAACTTTGCTTGCCCGTTTTGCTGGCAGTCAACTTAGCTAAATAAATGCCGCTAGTCCAATCATTTGTGCGATCGCAAATTTGCAAAATATACGGGTCTTGCCAATGGCACTCGATTAGTCCCGATGCTTCATCTTCTCTAGGTGAATTTTGTCTAATTGCCTTCCGAATGATTGGGTCATTCATGCGTCGCCCGCCCAGCCCATTATACCATCCCATCCGAAATATGTCTATAGTATAATTGGGTTCATTGGTATTAACAAATAATTTAATTTCATCGCCCCGATTAACGCTAGTAAGAGAGGCATAACCTTCGATTTCTCGTTTGATCGCAGGATTGGTTAACTCCCAATCCGTAGTACCGAGTTTTTGGTTTTCTAGGGATGTGAGATTAATGGCGATCCTCTTCGTTGGCTTTCCTTCCGATCGCTTCGCTAACCCACTTTTTTCCAAACCAGAATAGTTTTGAGAACCTACTGTCTTAGCAAAAAAAGGAGCAGCTAAGCCTGTAAAAAAAGCTTTGATAAACTCTCGACGACGCCATCTCCCAAATAGTCTAATTGTCATCGGATTTGAGATTTTAGATTTTAGAGTCTTGAAGGTGATCTAGGCTACATATAACTTTACATCAGCCTCAGAGGATATCATAGCTTAGATGGAAGAATAGATCCCACAACCTCTAGCCTAAAATCGTTTGACTTATTTGTTTTGACCCCTGTTACCGTGTATCAACGATGAGTGAATCAACCAATTCCCCGCTACCTCAACCAATTTCGCGACGAACCGCCCTCAAATTACTCGGAGTGGGGGCTACTGGCGGACTCGTTGGCTACTCTCGATTTTCCAAGCCAGAGCCCACCGTTTTTGCACAAGACACCCTCGACTTACCGCGACTGCTAAACAAACCCAAAACCGTTGTAGTAGTCGGTGCTGGCTTAGCTGGACTCGCCTGCGCCTACGAACTCAGTCAGCGGGGTTTCGCCGTGACGCTGTTGGAGAAGTCACCCCAACTCGGCGGCAAAATTGCTAGTTGGCCGATACAAGTGGGGAACAAAACATTTATGATGGAACACGGTTTTCACGGTTTCTTCCCACAATACTATAACCTCAAAAGTGTAGTCCAAGAACTGGAAATCACCGATAACTTTGTATCTTTAGAATCTTACGCTGTTCTCTTTCGAGATGGCAAATACAAGCCAGAAGTTTTTCGTCCTAATCATTCAGCTTTTCCCTGGAATATAGTTGATTTGGGAATAGCTTCTCCCAACTGGACAAAGTGGGGAATTAATCTGACTAAACCTGCACACTGGCAAGTGTTTCGCGAAATTGGTGGTTTTCAAACTCAAAAAAGTTTCGCGAGACTTGACAATATCTCAGTTGCAGACTGGGTAAAAGGTGAGTTTCCGCGCGGACTTTATGACTTGTATTTTCTGCCTTTTGCTAAGTCGAGTCTCAACTCTCCCGATGAATTGAGTGTGGGAGAATTAATGCAGTTTTTCCACTTCTACTTTTTCGGAAATCCCGAAGGTCTAGCCTTCAATGGTACACGGCAAGATATGGGAACCAGTTTGGTAAAACCCATTGCTAAATCCATTGAAAATAAAGGTGGCAAAGTATTGACAGATGTCGCAGTTAGTGAAATTCATTGGGAAAATGGCAAGATTAATTCTCTGAGTTATCAATCGGGAGATGTGCAGAGTAAAGTACCTTTTTGGGTAAAACATAACTCCCTATTAAGTGACAGTAATTCTACAGAATATTTCGGTGCTGGAGATAATGTCTATGCCACAGTGCCGGGAGGAAAAGAGGCGATTTCCCTGAGTTGTACTCACCAAGGCTGCACAGTTCAAAAACAGAATGATGGTCAATTTCATTGTCCTTGTCACGGCGCAGTTTTTGATGCCGAAGGGCGAGTTGTCAGCGGGCCAGCACAACGGGATTTGCCCAGATTCAAGGTGGTTGCGAAAAAAGATGATGAGGTACAATTAGCCACAGCCATTGATAATTCTAAACCTCAAAAATTGGCAGAAACATTGCAGGCTGATTATTATGTTTTGGCGGCAGATGTGCCGGGGATGCAGCATTTGTTTAGTTTGGCTAGCGGTGAGGTAAATCCACAGGTGCAGAGTCGGATTGACGGTTTGAAAATAGCCGATCCGTTTGCGGTTGGTCGTTTTTGGTTCGATCGCGATTTTGCATGGAAACACAGCAATTTTAGTTCGCTGTCTGGTTACAAACTGACTGACAGCATTACGCTTTACCACCGGATTCAGGAGCAATTTATCGAATGGAACAAAGAAACTGGCGGTAGTGTAGTGGAGTTGCACGCCTATTGTTACAAGGAGAAAGAGTTTCCAAATCAGCAAGTTTTGCTCGCTACTTTTGAGGAAGAGTTGTACGAAATTGTCCCAGAATTAAAAGAGGCAAATATGCTGCATCGGGAATTGGTAAATCAAAAGAATTTCTCTGGATACCCGCCCGGTAGTTATGCAGAACGCCCGGAAACTTGTTGCGATGTGCCTAATCTTTTGTTTGCGGGAGATTGGGTGAAAATGCCGTTTCCTTGCGGTTTAATGGAAAGGGCGGTGAGCAGCGGTTTGTTGGCGGCTAATGCTATTTTACATCAGGAGGGTTTGCAGAGGCGATCGCTCTTGACGGTCAATCCTGAAGGCGTGTTGAAAATCTAAGAGTGGCAATGGAATGATAAAACGGAGGAGACGGCAGTGCCGTGTCCCTACCCAAAATAACATTGTAGGGACACTCCAAAAGCCGTCTCCTAATTTCGGTAATAATTCCGATGCTACCGGATTTGATATAACATCTCAGATTCAACCAAATATTTTGGCAATTTGAGCCGGAAAGTGTCAAAATATTAATAACCAGTTCATCCCCAAAATAATATGGCTCCCGCCGTTTTAATTGAAAATCTTCAGAAACGCTACGGCAATGTAGAAGCCGTTAAAGATGTTTCCTTCAAGGTAGAACCGGGGGAAATATTTGGTTTGCTAGGCCCCAACGGTGCTGGCAAAACCACCACCCTGCGCGTACTTTGTACTTTGACAGCGCCAGATAGCGGACGTATTGAAGTGTCTGGTATTTCTGCTGTGAGTCAGGCGAGAATTGCTAGACAGAGACTAGGCTATGTGGCTCAAGAAGTTGCTCTCGATAAGGTGTTGACGGGGCGGGAACTTCTGCAATTGCAAGCGGCGCTTTACCATTTGCCGCGTCAGACGATTAAAGGGCGGATTGACGAAATGGTGAAACTCCTGGGTTTGGAGGAGTGGGAAAATAAAAAGACGGGGACTTATTCTGGCGGGATTCGCAAGCGCTTGGATTTGGCGGCTGGATTGCTGCATCAGCCGGATGTTTTGGTGTTGGATGAACCGACTGTGGGGCTGGATATTGAAAGCCGGGTGGTGGTTTGGGATTTCCTGCGTCGGTTGCGGGATGAGGGTACGACGGTTTTGATTACGAGTCATTATCTGGAAGAAGTGGATGCTTTGGCCGATCGCGTGGCGATTATTGATCAGGGTACGGTGATTGCTGAGGGGACGCCGGAGGAGTTGAAAAATCGGGTTGGGGGCGATCGGGTGACTTTGCGGATTCGGGAGTTTTCGCCGATCGCGGAAGCCGAAACAGCAAAAGCCCTCATGGAATCGCTCTCTTTTGTGCAGGAAGTGATTGTCAACGCCGCTCAAGGAAATTCTCTAAATTTGGTAGTAACACCGCACAGCGACGCGCTGGTGACAATTCAGCAAGCTTTGAAGGATGCGGGATTGCCGATTTTTGGGATTGCTCAATCTCGACCGAGTTTGGATGATGTGTATTTGGCGGCGACTGGTAAGACGCTGTTGGATGCGGAGTTGGCTGCTGCTAGCAATCGGGATTTGAAGGCTGAACAAAAGGCCTCGATGCGATCGTAGTTTAATTTAATCGGAAACTCCGCGTCAAACTACACAAACAAAGTCCGCGCAGGCGGACTAAGAAGTAGATTAAGCGTTAGCCGAGAGGAAAGGAAGGTTTTCTGCTAAGTTATCCTTAACTTCAATTCCCTGTTTCATCGCCCAAAATTGGCTCAAAAAGTGGATTTGTCGCAAACCGACAATTAAATTTAGACCTGGTACAAAAATCCACCAAACTGTTAGCGGTTCTTTGATTCCTTCTTGACGGTATAGTTCGTTGACTGTGTTGTAAAGTTTGAATTGTACGATGTAAATCCAAGCAATACCGAGGAAGGAAAACCAACCGAACCATCCGGGAACGTCGGGGTCAAAGATTCGTAAAGCTTGGGGAATTGCTACTCCTAACACAAAGGGAAATAAGCAGAGTGTTCCCGACCAACCAGTGCCGTTATAGCGGCGTAATTCTTCTTGAATAATCCACTTGTACCATCCGTAATAAAGCATTAAGCTAACTACAGATAATAATATTACTCGCCATAGAGAGCGGGGTTTACCTAAAGGTTTTTCGGACATCTGGAAATGTAAGAGATAAATTGCTTTTTTAATTATATTAACATTTGTTAATTATTGCACAATCATTTCTCGAATTGTGTGTGCTGTGGCGGGGGCGAGTAATACGCCGTTGCGATAGTGGCCGCTGGCGATGAGGATGTTGCTGTTACTCGAAAGCCGATCGATAATTGGAGCCGATCGCCTTTCGGGGCGTGGGCGCAATCCTGACCATTGCTTGATAATTGTGGCTGCTGCTAGGGCTGGACAAAGTGCGATCGCCTTTTTGAACACCCCATCTAACATATCAGCATTCGCCTGAATTTCCCCGCCATTCTCTGAAAACTCCACTGTGGCCCCCACCCAATACTCTTGATTTCCCAAAGGCACAATATGGACATCATCGCAAGTAATTACTGGCGTAAAATCAGAATTTCCTAAAGGAGTTTGTAATCGAAAATGTAGCGCTTGTCCCAACACCGGGCGAATATCAATCAGTTGATTTAATGATGCTGTCAAAGCAGAAGAACCCAAGCCAGCCGAGATAATTAACCAGTCGAATTCTAGTTTGCTTAAACTTGTTTGAATCTGACACACCTGAGAATCTAAATTACTAATCGCTTGAACTTCTACTCCGAACTCAAAATTAACTCCATTGAGTTTAGCAGCATCAACCAAAGCTAAAGTTAGCGCAGTTGGATCGACTTGTCTATCTTGAGGCGAATAAATAGCACCAATAATATTATGATTGAGATTAAGATGAGGATTGCGATCGCGCACTCGATCCAAATCCCAAATTTCCAACTCCCAACCCTGAGACTGGCGAGTAGCTTTCAACTTTTCCCACTTACTTAAATCCTCACCCTCCGCACAAAGCATCAAAATTCCCTGTTTATT
>JAYTZD010000410.1:0-12129 GCA_043742065.1 Oscillatoriales bacterium | reverse complement strand
TAAAAATTGCAAGCGGAACCGATAAAGTCCCGGTAATACTACACAAATTGCAGCGGCCCACAAACCGACTTGCCGATCGAACAATTGAACACCCAAACAGTAAACTGAAGCCAGGAGAATCGCACTAAATAATAAAAAAACTAAGGTTGCTCGATCGGGCTCAGTACCAAAAACTTGCAAAAATGGGACTGTCGCAATAAAAATCAAAGGTGGAATTTTAGTCGAAAGCAGCCAAAAGCTTGTCCACCATTCCCCCGATAACCATTGGGGATGTTGGAGCACTTGCCAGTAATTCAGGGTTCCAGTCAGGTATTCTGCTTGATCCCAGGCTGGTACGGTGCGATCGAACGCAAACCAGAGGCGATCGCTAATTGCCCCCAGCAGCCAAATTATCCCCAGGACAAGCAGACTCTTGTCCCCATTGTCCCGATGTAGCAGTGCCATAGCGATTTTGGGTTGTAAGCGTGCAGCTTTCAGCTTACAGGCGGGGGGTTCTTGTGCGATCGCAAAATTAATTTACAAAACCCCTTGCTAAAATCCCTATGTGTCTGCTAAGGTGATTAAGCGTGAAAAAACAAGCCGAGATAGCTCAGTTGGTAGAGCAGTGGACTGAAAATCCACGTGTCCGGAGTTCAAGTCTCCGTCTTGGCATCGCAAAACCCTCAATTTATGAGGGTTTTTTTTATGTATAAACTTTGTTATTTTGGGGTAGGGACACGGCAGTGCCGTGTCCTTTATCATGTCTTGCTTTTCTGGAGGTGTCTACCATCTTATTTTTAAGTCAGGTAACGTACTAATTCTGGAATTTCACCAGCGCATAGCCACTCAGATTCCCCCCGTCGCACTTTGGTTCGGGCTGTGATGTTCTCGATCTCCCACAACTGCAATTTGCTATACGGGCCCTTGGCTTCACCGCTACGAAACACATACCATTCCGGCACTTCAGGAGTTGGTTGCGCCACTCGCCTCACAGCCTTCATCCGATTCAATCCACTTTCAGATTTGAGCTGGTTGAGTTCTTTTTCTACCAGATTTGGAGGCGGTGAGTTAGAATTAGTCGATCGCCTCTTCTTAGCCTCCTGCTTACCACCAGCAATTTCTACTTCGCTGCGCCACCCCCAGAAATGCCACGACGCAATCCAAGCTAACAACGCCACCAATCCTAAAATCAGTTCTTCCGTTTGTGTCCATTCCAACGCATCTCCAAATAACAAATAACCGAAAAAACCGAGAATGACCGATATACAATTTAGATAAATCAGGTTGGTAGCATCATTAGCGGCTAAATTCCAACTGGTTGAGTGTCGAATAAAGGATTGCTTAGTTGCTGTTTTGTTATGTTTCCAAGCTTTTCGAGTTTGGAGGTGGCTGTAACCAGGAGATTCAGCCGGCCACCAAGTCGCGGCCCAATCAACTAGATGCGCTGACCAATATTGCAAAGCCGCATATCCCACTATTCCACTCAGGAATACGCACACAACTAAGCAAAAAGTTGTTAGTGGTAGTAGCTGTTGTGGCATGATTTTAGCCGTCGAAATAGTTAGCAGAAAAAATGGACTGCCAGTTGCGATTGGAACTAACAAAAGTTCAAATATCTTGAGCAGGTTTACCACGAAAATCCATAGAGGCTGAAGGATATTTTTAAGTAGTTGTCCAAAACGGAAATAATAAAGGTAACTAGATGCGATCGCAGTTCCTAGAATTAAAGCAATCAGTCCACCCGAAGCACTGTTGACAGGTAGCATGAAAATTGCGATCGCCGGAATTCCCATCAAAATAGCAGCAGGTAGCGTCAGAAATGCGATAATGCCTTCCCGACCGTGTTGCCACGTAGATACTGCCGCTAGTGGCTGATTTTCTCTCCGTATTTCCACCCATTCAGCAACCTTAGTGACTCCCCAATGATAAAAGGCAAATAACCAAATTTGGCATAACCAAGCAAATGTCATTATGGCTTTAAAGTCAGAGTTTCTGATGGTGTACCAGTACGCCCTATTAAATCCATAGTAATAGTAGTAACCGTTAGGCCACAGTACAGAAACAATCAACCAAAAGCTAATGCTTAAAGCAAACCCTCTTGCCCATGATGTAGGATGGGGTAAGAATTTCGGCCTGTTATTCATATTGGGATAATTTGACGGGATATTAATATTGTCCCACCGGGCGGAGCTTTTAAATTAGGATTTAAGGTCTATGCTATTTATTAGTTTAAATGTGATGAATACTTGATGATGCCATCCACAACAAAAGTCAAGTTTTTGAAATAATTAGGAAATATTTAGTAGTCCTGGACGCAATTTTGAGGCTCTGATTGGGGTTTGAGATTCTTCGTTTCACTCAGAATGACATAATCGTGTAGGCTTTGCGTCCAGGACTTTTTAGTTGACAAAATCCAAGATTTATAGTAAGTAAGCTCAGAGATGGTGTCAAATTGATCTCGATCGCGCGTCCGTGCCCGAAGCAACAGGCTACAATTAAATTACGTTTGATTTTGATAACATTACTGTTTATAGCTTGAACTTCTCAGTGCCCAATAACCACACCTCCACACAATCCTTTCAATTTGACTCCATCGACAGCGCCCTCGCAGACCTCAAAGCAGGTCGGATGGTGGTAGTAGTCGATGATGAAAACCGCGAAAACGAAGGCGACGTGATTTGTGCCTCCCAATTCGCCACGCCCGACAACATCAATTTCATGGCCGTGCACGCGCGCGGTTTGATTTGTCTGGCCTTGACCGGCGATCGCCTCGATCGACTCGAATTGCCCCTCATGGTCAGCAAAAACACCGACAACAACCAAACCGCCTTCACCGTCAGCATCGATGCTGTCAACGGAGTCAGCACCGGCATCTCCGCCGAAGACAGAGCCCGCACCATCCAAGTTTCCATCCACCCAGACACCAAACCTCAAGACTTGCGACGTCCCGGTCATATTTTTCCTCTACGCGCGATCGACGGTGGAGTCCTCAAACGCGCCGGCCACACAGAAGCCTCCGTTGACCTCTCCAGACTCGCCGGCCTCTATCCCAGCGGTGTCATCTGCGAAATTCAAAACCCAGACGGTTCAATGGCCAGGTTGCCAGCATTAATCGAATATGCCAAAACCCACAACCTCAAACTGATCAGCATTGCCGATTTAATTAGCTACCGACTCAAGCACGATCGATTTGTCCGCCGCGAAACAGTCGCCAAATTGCCAACTCAATTCGGCGAGTTTATGATTTATGCCTATCGCGACACTCAAGACAACTCCGAACACGTTGCCGTTGTCAAGGGCGATCCAGCAGAATTCAAAGACAAACCCGTGATGGTGCGAGTACACTCTGAATGCTTGACCGGTGATGCTTTGGGTTCCCTGCGCTGCGACTGTCGAATGCAACTGCAAGCCGCACTGAAAATGATCGAAAATGTCGGTTCCGGCGTCATAGTTTACTTGCGCCAAGAAGGTCGGGGTATTGGACTGATTAATAAACTAAAAGCTTACTCCCTCCAAGATATCGGATACGATACGGTAGAAGCCAACGAGCGATTGGGATTTCCCGCCGACTTGCGAAACTACGGCGTCGGAGCACAAATGCTCAACGATTTGGGAGTGCAAAAAATCCGGTTGATTACCAATAACCCACGCAAAATCGCTGGGTTGAAAGGTTACGGAATTGAAGTAGTCGATCGCCTCCCTCTACTCATTGAAGCCACAGATTACAACTCGATCTATCTGGCAACAAAAGCCGAAAAACTCGGTCATATGCTGCTGCAAACTTATTTAGTCACAGTAGCGATTCAGTGGGACGAAACCAAAGTAGAAGGAAGAAGGAAGAAGGAAGAAGGAAGAAGGAAGAAGGAAGAGGGAGAAGAAGTTTTAATTCCGGGACTGGAATCTCCAATTGCGAATCGGTATGAACACTTGGAAAAACTGCGGGATTTGGCTGCAAGCCGCGATTTATTGCTGCAAGAAGAGGCCAGACCAGTGGGTATAGCCCTTTTCGGACAAAACTCCTTAATCGTTCACCTCGGCTTCGATCAAGCTGGACTCGCAGCCCCGGACTGGTATGAACAAACAAACCATCCTTATCTAGAGGCGATCGCCCAAATTCTCAGCGAAATCGGCACCTGGCCGGATTTGCAAACATTAGAATTCATGGTTTCTACCGGTGCCGATCCGCTCAAACTCCTGCAAATTCAGCTTAATCGCGAGACATTCCCTTTATCGGAATTAGTCGGAATTTGCGATCGCCTCAAACCTCAAAAAATCTACAGTTTTGCTCCTCTTGCCTGAAGGCCGAAGGTAGAAGCCAACCCCCCCCTAACCCCTAGGGGGAAGGTCGAAGCCAAGAAAAACTGTGAATTTCAGAATAATACTTGTTGATACCAGCATCTTCCTTATTAATACTCATTAAATTATTCACTAGGACTTTTAGTTAATGTTAATTTTTTTAGACATTGATGGTGTACTTATTCCTGACAGAAGACATGAAAAATCGAATTTGCAAACAGATATAATGAAATTTAATTCAGCTTGCCTTAATCACTTTGAAAATGTCCTTCGTTCCTATCCTAATGTGCGAGTAGTAATTTCATCATCCTGGCGTGAAATATTCCCCTTCGAGGTGATACCGCCATTATTTTCACCAGATATCGCTATCCGTATTATCGGATTCACCCCTTTTCTCAACCCCAAAAATATTCATCAACACAAATATTTACGACACCAGGAAGTTCTTGAGTATCTTCGACAAAATCAAGCAGAAAACTCACCTTGGGTAGCAATTGACGATATTCCAGAACACTATCCGCCAGATGCGCCAGTTGTGGCTATTGATGATTACAATGGTTTTGACCAGAACTCAGCAAAGATACTTTCAGAATATCTAACTTGATTTCAAAGCTTAGGAAAAAAGTATCGGAATAGAGAGGGTGAATTTGACATGGACATGAATGTTGGTGACTTTCTCAATCGGCTCGACCTCAGAGGACAAGCCCTCAAAGGCATCAACCTCAGTGGCGCAGAACTCCGAGGAGCAAACCTCAGAGGAACCGACCTCGGAGAAACCAACCTCAGTGAAGCTATTCTCAGGTATGCAGACCTGATAGAAGCCGACCTCACCCTTGCCAATCTCAGGGGGGCGGATTTAGCAGAGTCATTTCTCAATTTAGCCAACCTCACCAGAGCCGACTTGACAGGTGCTGTCCTCAGAGAAGCTACTCTCGTAGGAGCTGAACTTTTCGGGGCAAATCTTCAAGGAGCTAGTTTGATCAAAGCCAATCTAGTTGGAGCCAATCTAGCTGGAGCCAACTTAACCAGAGCCAACCTGAGCGGGGCAGATTTGCGAGGAGCTCAGTTGATCCACACCATTTTAGACAAAGCTGTCTACAATAACCGAACTGTGTTTCCCGATGATATTGACCCCGCTGCAATGGGAGCATTGTTGCTAGCTCCTAATACTTCCCTCCCAGGCTTAAATCTATCTATGGTTGATTTAACTGGAGTCGATTTAAAAGGAGCGGATTTGCGACGGACAAACTTATCCAACGCTATATTATTTGGAGCAAAACTCGATCGGGCAAACCTCACAGGAGCCAACCTCAGCGGAGCCGACTTGAGAGAAGCCAATTTGAGCGGCACGATTTTGGAAAAAGCTGTTTACAGCAACAGAACATTATTTTCAGAAGGAATTGACCCCAGTACCACCGGCGCTTATTTAATTGCTCCCAATGTATCGCTACAAGGCCTAAACTTAACCGGAGCAGACTTGAGCGGATCAGATTTAAGCGGAGCTAATTTGAGCGGAACTAACTTAAGTTCAGTAAACCTCAAAAATGTAGACCTCAGCAAAGCTAGCATGAAAAAAGCCTACCTCAAAGGTGCAAACTTAGAGGGAACAGATTTGAGAGGAGCGGACTTAACTGGCGCAATTTTGCACGAAGTAAACTTGATCTCTGCCGACCTCCGAGGTGTAGACTTAACAAGGGCTGACCTCAGTGGCGCTAATTTGAGCAATGCCGATTTGAGGGAGACAGATTTAACTGGGGCCACCTTATTATTCGCTAATTTGAGCGGAGCCGATTTGAGAGGTGTAGACTTGACAAAAGCCGACCTCAGCGGTGCTAAATTAAACGAAGCCGACCTCAGAAAAGCAGATTTAATGAGGGTAAATTTAGCAGGAGCAGATTTAACTGAGGTAGATTTGAGTGATGCTCATTTATTTCGAGTTAATCTCAAAGGTGCTAACCTGAAAGGGGCTAACCTGAAAGGGGCAAATTTTAAGCTCGTGTTTTTGACTGACGCTCATTTGAGCGAAACAGATTTGACTGATGTTGAGCTGAGTCCGAGTTTCTTTGAAATGACGTTGGAATCAGAATAGTAATTAGTTGACTGTTAACTGTTGACTGTTGACTGTTAACAATCTAAAATCTAAAATCTAAAATCTAAAATGGATCGACCTTTAGGCTCTGTTATTCAAGGTTCCCTCAGCAAGGGATTAGAAGTGCGACTGCACGCCGACGTTTCGGTAGAAGATATGAGAGTAGGGAAATTTTTAGTAGTGCGGGGAGTCCGATCGCACTTTTTCTGTATGCTTACCGATGTCTCTCTCGGAACATCCAGCGATCGCATTTTATCCAATCCTCCCAACCCCAACGACGATTTTCTGATCGCAGTCCTCGCCGGCAGCAGCACCTACGGTACAATCCAACTAGCACCGATGCTAATGTTGACTGCGGAACGAGAAAAACAGCAGGCAGTTTTCGATCCCAACCAGGGCAAAACTAACGGTAAAAAATCCAGTACACAAAACTTAGGATCTTTGCAGCCACAGAGCAGTGCTGACATGGAACTATTGCCAGTTAAAACTATTCCCAGCCACTTTTCTCAAGTATTTGATGCCAAAGAAACCGATTTTCGGGCTGTTTTTGGCTGGGAAGATGACCCGTATCGCCGCAATTTCGCGATCGGCAAACCGATTGACATGGATGTTCCTGTATGCTTGGACTTAGATAGATTTGTCGAACGCAGTAACGGAATTTTTGGCAAATCTGGAACCGGAAAATCTTTTCTAGCGCGCTTGCTATTGTCGGGAATTATTCGGAAGCAAGCTGCGGTTAATCTAATTTTTGATATGCACTCAGAATACGGCTGGGAAGCGGTTTCGGAAGGAAAGCAATTTAGCACCGTGAAAGGTTTGCGACAGTTATTTCCGAGTCAAATTCAGATTTATACCCTCGATCCAGAATCGACAAAACGCCGAGGAGTCCGCGATGCTCAAGAGTTGTATTTGAGTTTCGATCAAATTGAGGTGGAAGATATCTCTTTGGTACAGCGGGAGTTGAATCTGTCGGAAGCTAGTATCGAAAATGCGATTATTTTGCGAAATGAGTTAGGAGCTGGTTGGATAAATAAGTTGTTGGAAATGAGCAATGAAGATATTTCAATGTTTTGTGACGAGAAGCGGGGAAATAAGTCTTCGATTATGGCTTTGCAGCGGAAGTTAGAGAGATTGAATGATTTAAAATACATTCGCAAACGTTGTCCCAAAAATTATGTGAGTGAAGTTTTGCAGTGTTTGGATGGTGGCAAAAATGTGGTAATTGAGTTTGGTTCGCACTCGGATTTGCTGTCGTATATGTTAGCAGCAAATGTGATTACTCGCCGCATTCACCAAGCTTATGTGCGGAAAGCTGAGAAGTTTTTGCAGAGTAAAAATCCGTGCGATCGCCCGCAGCCGTTAGTGATTACGATTGAGGAAGCTCACCGTTTTCTCGATCCGGCGATCGTGCGATCGACTATTTTCGGGACGATCGCCCGCGAAATGCGAAAATACTTCGTAACTCTACTAATTGTAGATCAACGTCCGTCCGGCATTGACGGGGAAGTCATGTCGCAAGTCGGAACGCGCATTACAGCCTTGTTAAACGACGATAAGGACATTGATGCTATCTTTACGGGTGTTTCGGGAGGCCAAAGTTTGCGATCGGTTTTGTCCAAACTGGACTCGAAGCAGCAAGCATTAGTTTTGGGGCACGCTGTACCGATGCCGGTGGTTGTACAAACTCGCCCTTATGATGAGCAATTTTATCGGGAAATCGGTGATATTGATTGGCAAGAAATGCCTGATGCAGAGGTGTTTGCAGAGGCTGAAGCTGCTAAGATGGATCTGGGGTTTTAACAAGATATTAAACCATTATAAAATCCCTCTTTATCAGCGTTAATCTGCGTGCATCTGCGGTCAATAAATCTAATTCCTATGTTTTAATAATTAACTCAACGCGGCGGTTTTTATCCCTCCCCGTGGGGTTGTCTGAGCCGTCTAAATTATTATTAGGAGAAATCGGTTTAGTTTTGCCGTACCCTTTAGTTTGCATTCGGGTATTCTGCACCTTGAAAACGTTGATAAAATAATATTTTACCGCTGCGGATCGCTTCTGAGAAAGTTCTAGATTATAGGAATCTTCCCCGTGGTTGTCGGTGTGTCCGTTGATCAATATTTGGGCATTTTTGTAATGTCTCAGCAGTAGATTGATCTTGGTGAGAGTGGGTTTAGCTTGGGCGCGGACGTTATATTTGTCAAAATCAAATAAAATAGTTTCTGGTACATTAATTCTGATGCCTTCAGGTACTTTTTCGGCATTCAACTCTGTTTCAATCTTTTTGACAGTCTCGGTTGTTATTTGAGTTGGTAGCTGCTCCTCTGTTGCAGTCTGATTCGCACTGATATTCTCAATTTTGACTGTAGTCTGAGCAATAATTTCAACTTTTACGGTAGTAGGACTAATTGGTATTACTTCTAAGGTTGTAACTGCTGTTGATTCTGATTCAACAGTATCGACTTTTGTAGAGTTACTGGCCGCCAACTGAGAGGATGAGGTCGCGAAAAGCAATGATGAGATTATCGTAGTATTAATTAGTCTAATTAGCTTTGTCATTTCTCAATTACCTGTAGACATCTCATTATAATGTAAGAGCGATCAACCAACTATTCCTTTTTGGGAGATGTCTTGTTAATTGGAATATTGTCGAATAGGGTAAGAGAGCTCCTAGAATAATTGATAGTGGAATATATCCGCAAATTGTTTGCTTTCGGTTGTAACCAACCTACGAATACAAACTGCCCTTTGAGCGTAGTACCTGGTTTAATCATGATTTGAGTATTATTTAATGGAGGTAATAAATTGTATTTTTGTCCATAATCGTCGAAGAGATACATACTATTTTCACCATTAAGCATTACAACTTCCTTGCTACCATTTGTAATCGCCATAGTCACTATAATGCTATCTTCACCAAAGGTAATTTTTGTCAGCCGTCGCCATAGTTGGTTACTGATAACGCGCAGGTCGTAAGTTTGTGCAGGTGGCAGAGAGTTTGTAGGTTTTTGGGCAACCTCTAAACTCGTTTGAGTCGGAATTGGTGTGGAAATTTGAGTTTTTTGTGCTATTGGTGTTTGAGCAGGAGGTGAAATCGGTGGAGTCTGAATAGGCGTAGGAGTTAGGGTATTGGGTGCGGGCGATGTGGCGGGTTCTTGTGCTATTGGTGTTTGAGCAGGAGGTGAAATGGATGGAGTTTGAATTGGCGTAGGAGTTGGGGTATTGGGTGCGGACGCGGCGGGTGCTTGTGCCAATGGGTTTTGCACACAGGCGACACACACCAGCGATAGTAATGCTAATTGTGGGAAATTTTTAGCTTTCATTGCTGCACCCGATCGAGCTTTTGTGCTAATTTTAATATAAAGTGGTAGCTGCCGATCGCCATAATAAAAATAAAATAACCCAACAGCTAGCTTTTATTTCGGGAGGCCAAAGTTTGCGATCGGTCTTGTCGAAACTAGACTCGAAGCAGCAAGCATTAGTTTTGGGGCACGCTTCAATGTTCGCACTCTAACTTCCGACATTAATATAGCTGCGCGCTCTATTCTCCGGCTTAGATTTGACACTGACTTCTACGTCGAGATCGAAAGCATTTAAGAACCTAAACAACCTTTCTAACGAATACCCTCGAAATTGACCTCTTACTAAAGCCGATACCTTGGGCTGATCGATTCCCAACATTTCAGCAGCTTGATATTGATTTAAACCTTTGGCTTTGATCGCCTGACTCAACAACCGCACTAATTGTGCTTTGAGCAGCATTTCTTCTGGATTATCATAGCCTAAATCAGCATAAACATTGCCACTGCCAGTAGTTACAGTGTTTTCTAAATCTTCAGTCAAATCGTGGTTAGTTTTCATAATTAGTCTGATGATGCTCTTGAGCAACTTTGAGCCTGTTCTCAATCAATTCGATATCTTGTTTAGGTGTCGCTATGCCGCTTTTAGACTTTTTTTGGAAGACGTGGAGGACGTAAACGGCGGATTCAAACCGGACAGTGTAGATAGCACGTTGACATACTCCCCGGCGTGAACGCGCGGGGATTCTTGACACTTCACCGAGATGTGCCACAAGTGGTCTTACCTTCTCTCTGTGTCCGTTTAAAGTCGTGGCAATGCCCTATCCCGACTTTGTTTATATTCTTGGCTGCATTCTCATCGCGATCGTGTTCGATGCCACAATTCAAGCATTGAACCGAGCGGATTTTTAAATCCAATTTCCCCCATTTAAAACCGCAATTTGAACAGATTTGACTTGTTGGTTCCCAGCGACTAATTACCCTAAACTCTCTACCAAACTTTTCAGACTTAGCCTCGCACAAAGCCCTAAACTCGTACCATCCCTGTTGGCTAATCACCCTGGCAAGTTTGCGGTTTTTGACCATGCCAGATACATTCAAGTCTTCCAAAACAATTACTTGGTTATCCCTAACTATTTTGGTTGACAGTTTGTGCAAAAAGTCTTTACGGGTGTCTGCAATTTTATTGTGCAGTTTGGCTATTTTAATCCGAGTTTTATTTCGGCGTTTTGAGTCCTTGGGCTGCCTTGCCAACTTGCGTTGCAGTCTGCGAATTTTTCGGTCTAACTGTTTGTATTTTGGACTTTTAGCTGATGTTCCATCACTCATCACTGCAAAGGTTTTAATACCCAGATCGATGCCGATGCTGTGGTTTTTAGCTTCGACAATATCGGAATTAATTTCTACAACAAAGCTCAGGAAATAACGGTTCGCACAATCTTTGATTGCTGTGACAGAGCTAGGATCTGACGGCAGTTGTCTAGACCAAATAGGACTAATATTTCCGATCTTTGCCAGATACACGGATTCACCTTTGATAGAGAAACCCGATTTGACAAAAGTTGCAGATTGACTGTTAGTCTTTTTTTTGAATCTGGGTTGACCGATTTTTTTACCTTTTTTTTTCCTTTTAGGGAGTCAAAATAGTTTTTGTAAGCAACATCTAATTGTTTGAGGGATTGCTGCAATGGTACAGATGACACATCTTTTAACCATGCTCTCTCTTCTATCTTTTTAGATAGAGTTAGAGATTTGGATAGAGTGTTGTAACCGGGATATTTTCCTGACTTGCTTTGAGTTAAGGCATCATTCCAAACAACTCTCACACAACCAAACAACTGCGCTAAACTTTGGCGTTGTTGAGTGGTAGGATAGAATCTGTATTGGAATCTTGCTTTCATTGTTTGTCGTTTGTTTTACTATTCCATTCTAACAGGCTCGGTAAAATTTACCAAATAATTAAAGCCGTCCTTAAGGACGGGGTTTTAAACCCAATTTTTTGATAACCCACATCATCTTGTACCTCATCAGGCATTGCTTTGAGGTCTTTTTTGGAACTGGCTATCCATTCGAGTGGCTTCATTCTTAATTTTACATCTTGATGCTAGTTTTGGCATTACAAATTAATCATCATTATCACATAAGCATTTGCCTCACTACCAATCATATAGTTTTGTTAGTTGACTCGATCGAATGGCTGTTGTAACACACAATACATAATTACTCGATCGCCTACTGGCAATCTAGCCTCAAACTCTTTGAGTCTAATCTTTTGAAAACCAGTTGACAGACAGAGATTTAGGGATAACGGAGTGTCGCTTGTTTCCTGCGTTCCCAAAGTCAACAACTTAATTTTAATTTAAACACAATAACGCCGTAAACGACGGGGTTTTAAACCCCTCACCCTCTCACCCCTCATTGGTTCCTTCAACAAAATTTCGATAAAGTTAAGTATTGTTAAGCCGATC
>JAYTZD010000409.1:0-1389 GCA_043742065.1 Oscillatoriales bacterium | reverse complement strand
TGGCGTTTGAGGGAAATTTTGCTTTCAACTCGGATTTTACCGCCACGGTGGAGGTGGAAGGTGCGATCGTACACATCGAGGACTTTGATATCCGGCAGTGCTTTGACTGCTTGGACGATTTGTTCGCTGTGCTCGGTGCTCGAAGCATCGACGGTGATCTCACGAATGGTAGTGGCGCGGGTTTGTTCGATCAAGTCAATTTGGCCGAAGTTTCCACCAACTGATCCGATCGCGCTGATGACGCCTGCCAGCATTCCTGGCTGGTTTGGCAGGACAACGCGAATTGTTAAACTAAAGCTGGGGTTCGGTGTGAGTTTTACCGTCATGGCTTGATTTTAGATTTGATAATTTCAATCATTAGATTTTATCGCTAAATCTAAAATCTAAAATCTAAAATCTAAAATCGGTTCCTGGTTGATAACTTTTCATTTTAGCGATCGGCTGTTTCACAGTCGCACATAATAGAAAAGAATTTACAAGCCAAACAATCTGTGGGAACTTTTTCTAGGCTTGAGCGATCGACAGTTTCTAGGGCTTGACTACCGGCGGGCATGACGCAGAGAGCAACTTGTCCAACTCCAGCCATAAGTTCAGCAACTCGCTCTAAAATACTATCGATTTTGTCAATTAGTTGCTCTGCTGCTTCTAGAGTCGGCGCGATAATCAAAAAGGTTTTGACTCCTTCGGGGCTGGGTGCGAAGCCTAGAGTGCACTCTCGTAATAGTGCCTGAGTCGAGAGACTGAAGCCGTGATCGAAGCGATCGATTACAGCTTGATAGAAGGCTTGAGTCAGAGAACGATCGCCAGAAATAGGTTGAAATAACATGGCAACTTCCTTGTTTTAGATCTTTAGGAGGATTGAAAAAATTTTAACATACCTTAATTTAATCGATTTAATTAATTTTTCTAGCGATCGAGATCATCAACTGAATGTGATTTTTTTTGGTTTGTGTAGCGATCGCAACTATGATAAAATATTTTTGGTGTTGGCACTGCCAATAATTGCGATCGCCAGACTAAGTAAATCCACTTAATCAAATCTAAAAATATTCCTAATTTCCGCCCTAACTATAAAGTATGTTATCAACTACAGAAAAGCTAAAAGCAAGATTTGACCAAGCATTCACCGCTGCATTCGGCGAAAGTGCTTCAGGTACTGATCCGATGTTGACCGCCGCAAGCAATCCCAACTTTGGAGATTTTCAGTGCAATGCAGCGATGAGTTTGGGGAAAAAGTTAAAAAAGTCCCCACGGGCGATCGCGCAAACCATCATTGACAACCTGGACATTGCCGACATCTGCGAAACCCCAGAAATTGCCGGCCCAGGCTTTATCAATTTAAAGCTGAAACCGGCTTATTTGGAAGCGGAAGTTAGGGCGATCGCGATC
>JAYTZD010000408.1:0-3028 GCA_043742065.1 Oscillatoriales bacterium | reverse complement strand
CGTCTGCTAATCTGGGACGATAGCCGTTATTTAATGGCACTTCGGAGAAACTGTAGTGAATGCGAAGATTGAAAGCTCGACTGTCAGGAATTGAGGGTAAATAGGTGACGGAACTATCATTGTCGCTGGAAAAACCGTAAACTGAAGTAATCTCTACATTCAAGGGAAACGCTTTAACTTCCTTAAAGTAAGATTTGTCAGCATCTATGGAGTAAGGTGAACCTAAAATCATCGGTAAAAATGATTTTACACCTGGCAAATCCCGCTTTTCGCTCATTAGTAAGTCACCCAAGTCTATCAGCAAAGTTTTCCTGACTGGGTGAATACTTTTGAGTGGTAAAGAATACAGAATTGATTCGCTAAATGCTCGTTCTACGGAACCCGCTTGCGGATCGCCGGGACTGGTGCGAAAGTTGATGTTGGGAATTACAAACTGTATGTTATTTTGGACTTGTCGCAGTTGAAATAAGAAGTCTCCGAAGGGAAGTCCGCTCAAAATTCCTGCTTCTCCTAAGCCGGAGGCTAATGTCACAAAGCACAGGAATTTTTTGTTGAGTTGTTCTGGTTTGATTTCTAAATAGACTTTATCGGTGGTTTTGTTGGCATAAAGGGTAAACATTCCTTCGGATTTTTGGGCATCTTTGATGACGACATCGAATGGTTGTAAGGCTTGTTCGCTAGTTTGTTCTTTTCCTGGCGGGGGTGCTGATAGGGAATAGGGTAAAAATAAACTTTGATATAAACTGAATATAAAAAATAGTAGGGATAATATGAAAAATATTAATGGCCAATTTTTTCTGGGCTTTTTGTTTTGTTGATTGTTAGTGTTTTTAGTAGATGTCAGATTTTTCATTTTTATTGTTGAAGCAAGTTCGGCAACGGATTTCGTAACGGATTTAACGGATGTTAGGAGGAAGTTCGGCAGCGGATTTTGTAACGGATTTAACGGATGTTAGGAGGGAAGGAAGTTCGGCAGCGGATTTTGTAACGGATTTAACGGATGTTAGGAGGAAGGAAGTTCGGCAACGGATTTTGTAACGGATTTAACGGATTTTAGGAGGAAGGAAAAAGGAAGAAAGCCCTATACCCTATGTCCTATGCCCTATGCCCCATACCCTATAACTACCTTTTAACAGGCCAGGGAATCATTGGATCTTGAGCTAATTGTTTAGATACTGCGATCGCACCATAGCGATTCAGGTGACTAGGATCCGAAAAAGATTCCCGCGCCTTCGGCCACAATAAACTATTATCTCGGAAAATTAAGCCTGTTTGCGCTGCTAACTGTTGCATATGTTGCTTGAATTCCTGTTCGTAGGCTGTCCGCACGGGGTCTAAGTAATCGACTGTTAGAGGCATATTCACAAACACCAGATTGATATTACGAACCTTGGTAAATTCGGTCAGGTTTTTGAGGGCTACAGTTTGTTCGCCGATTAGTTTAAAGTCTTGATAATCAGAGTCGTAATAGCCGGATACTTTGGCGTGTTTCTGAAAGTAAGTATCGGGATTGAAACGGATGTCGATCGGCAAAAAGCCATTTGATTCAAAATTGCCGATTTCTTTGCGCTCAATATTGGTTTTATTGGCTTCGGCTGTTTGGTTGGAGGCGTTATCGGTTTGGTTGTTAGTGATTGATGCTGGGGCGGATGGATTGATTCGCGATCGCAAAAACTCCTTCACTCGATCGCGCTTTTTGTAAGTTGCAGAACTCTCCACCAACTTTTGACTCACCAATTGCTGAACATTCGCTTGACTCTGCACGAAATTGTCAACCAATGCAGTTATAACAGCCACAGGATTATTTGTCGCCGGATTCGATGCTTTCGTTTCTAATTCATTGGTGCGGATCAGAAAACTACCACGGGCTAATTGTCTGTAACCTTCCGAAGATGCGATCGCATCAAAAGTCAAATCTGGTCTACCACTATTTAACGCCCTAGCCCCATCCGCTAAAACTATCAACTTCGGCAATTGTTGCGGTGGCAAAATCCGGCGCACGATCGAATCTACAACCTGGATAGTCGCACCATTCACCCCAAAATTGTAAGCTGTCAAACCCGGATAGCCCCCAGATGCCAAAGTCTTTTCCAGAACCGCCGGATCAATTCCCCGCAATGCCCTAGAACTACCCACAATTAAGATATCTGGCGGTTTTTTATGCTGGCGGATGTACTCCTGATAGCGCGCTATCTGATCGTCAAGCTGCTCACTCCTCAAAGTCGGATAAACTGTTGCAGCAGGAGCATCAGCCACAGGAACGGTAATATTCCCAGGTTTGGTAAACCCAGAACCGTTGAAAGCCTTTTCCCCATTCGCGATCGGCTGCGATCGCATTTGAGGCGAATTCACCTCCTGAGACTCAGAAACAACGGAAGATTCTGGAGTCGGTAGCGCAGTTTTAACGTTGCTCTCAGCCTTGATAGACGGATTTTGACAATTTTGACCAATGCAAACTTCAGAAGCGCTAGTAGCTTCACTGACCGTCGCAGATGGAACTAATAAACCCAGTAACCAATCGGCATTGAAAGTCAACACACAGCCTGCGATCGCCCAAACCAGAGCAATTCTCGTCGCGCGATCGGGCCTGACACTCGTAGCACCAGCAATAGAAGTTGACAAACCCTCATTCGGAACAAACAAACCGGAAGCGACAAGGGGTTGTACAAAAGCTGCAACTAACTGTTCGCCCTGAAACTGTGGGATGGGTGTCTCGCCCATCCTCCAACTGCCGATTTTGAAGCCCTTTCGCCAGCCAGCAGGACTCGCCTCCTGATTGAACACCAAATTCTCGCCCAAACCCGAAAAATTCCCATCGGTGGCTGAGGGCGCAAACTCCGGCACCGACTCTTGTTCAAAAATAGCCAGTTGTGAGTCAACCGATCCGACTGTCGGCGCTGATTCCTGGTTAACCGCCGTTCTGAGATCTAGTCCATAACGCCACATGGGTATTTTTTGCCCAGCGCGACGCCCGTAAACTCGCATCCCCGCGACTCCGGGAAATTGCAACTGTTGCAAGAACTTCGCT
>JAYTZD010000407.1:0-12138 GCA_043742065.1 Oscillatoriales bacterium | reverse complement strand
GAATGGGTGCTTGGCCTGCGATCGCCCGTTGGTTGCGTCAGAAACTCCCAAATGCGATCGTGGTTCAATACCCAGAATCTGAAGACGTGAAAATCAGTCGAGTTGCTTGTGGATTGGCGAGTTTAGCTCTTTATCCTCGCATTTTAGACGTTTCCAGACAGCAGTATAGCAACTTTTGTCTGCTGTGGGAATTGATGCAAGTATTGGGAAAACAGGCTTTGAGTTTTGAGCAAATTGTGCAGTTATTGGAACGTCGCGGTGTGAATACTCGCACTTGTGAGTCACGAATTTTGGGGATTTTGGCTGGAAATTGGGCGGCTGGACTTTTGCCCGATCGCACAGATTTAATGTTATTGGCCCCAGATTCGCGTCAAAATCCTGATTGGGAGGCTATTTCAGCAGCAGTGTTATTTGTCCAAAATGGCGATTCCCTACGGGATAGCTGCGCTTCACGAACTTATAGTTTGAATATCGAGCACGCTGCTATCGTCGGGGAATACTTGACCAAACTCGCCTCTAGCAGTCAGCAAAAAATCTTAGAACCCCTCACAATAGTCTGGGGTGTTCATAGCAATATTTAAAGGAAGCTGTAGGTTGGGTTGAGGCTTTGCGAAACCCAACATCCAATTAATGACTGTTGGGTTTCGTCCCTCAACCCAACCTACTACTATTCCCCATGCCCAATGCCCAATTCCCCATGCCCAATGCCCAATTCCCAATTCCCAATTCCCTATTCCCAATTTCCAATTCCCTATGTTACTAGAATTAGCGATCGGCGATGCTTACGGTGCTGGTTTTGAATTTGCTGACCAGCAGACCATTGAATTGTACAACAATCTGAACGGCTACATACAGCATCCCCATCACGATATCGCACCGGGATGCTACACAGATGATACTCAGATGAGCTTAGCCGTCGCCGAAGCGATCGTTAGTCAAGAACCTTGGACACCCGAACTTTTAGCCAGAAAATTCATTATTGCCTTTAATCGCGATCGGCGAGTTGGTTATTCTAGCAAGTTTTACAATTTTTTGCTCCAAGTTCAAGACGAACAACAATTCTTAGCAAAAATTCACGCAGCTAGCGATAGAAGCGGATCAGCAATGCGCGCTGGTGCGATCGGCATTTTTCCGACAATTCAAAAAGTCCTCGAAAATGCCACCATTCAAGCTGCAATTACCCACAACACTCCCGATGGCATTAATGCAGCTAGAGCCGCCGCTTTGATGTCCCATTACTTTATTTATCAGCTAGGTTTAAAGCAGAATTTGGGAAAGTTTCTCGAAACTCACATAGCTGGAGAATGGTCAATTCCTTGGCAAGGAAAAGTTACATTAAAAGGTTTAGTCTGTGTCAGAGCAGCTATTACCGCTGTCATGAAAAATGATAGTATGAGCAAACTCCTCCAAGATTGCATTGCCTTTTCGGGAGATGTCGATACAGTAGCCACTATTGCTTTAGCCGCTGGTTCCTGTAGCAGTGAAATTGCCCAAGACCTTCCAGAAAATCTGGTGCAAGGATTAGAAAATCTATTGTATGGCAGAGACTATATCATAGAACTCGATCGACAACTAATGAATTTTCCTTCTGCCTAACCTCCGTTATATTGTTTCCGGTTGCGTCGGTATTGTTTAAATATCCAAATATCCAAACAGTCAACTGTCAACCGTCAACAATCACCTGACGGTGCAGCCGGAATTGATATTATAGCAACCGCCAAGGCGATTAGGATATTTCGGTCACTGAGCGTAGTCGAAGTGGACATTTCGACTCCGCTCAATGACCAAAGCGGCTTGGCGGTTGCTATACATCCGTTAAATCCGTTACATAATCCGTTGCCTGACATCCGTTACATCCGTTACATAATCCGTTGCTAATCTTCCTTCTCCTGTATGAACTTACCTAATCTGATTACATTTTCTCGATTGCTGGGAGTACCTTTCCTACTCTACGGTTTGTACAATCCAAGCGTGCAAAGTCGCTGGATTTGTGTAGCTATTTTTGTCATAGCTGCGGCTACAGATTGGCTGGATGGCTATCTGGCTAGGAAGCTGAATCAAATTACCGATTTGGGAAAATTCCTCGATCCTTTAGTAGATAAATTGTTAGTGTTAGCCCCACTTTTAGTATTGATTGAGTTGGGAAAAGTCCCGGCTTGGGCTGTATTTCTAATTTTGGGCAGAGAGTTGACAATTGCAGGATGGCGTGTTAATAAAACTAAGATTTCTGGTGCTAATATTTGGGGTAAGTTGAAAACGGTAAGTCAGATTGTGGCGATCGCACTTTTAATTGCTCCCCTCTCTGAAGCGTGGAATATTCCAGCATTAGTCGCTTTTTGGATTTCTGTCGCTTTAACCTTGATTTCTGGGCTTATTTATCTTTGGCCGGAACAGGGGGCTGAGGCAAAGTAATACAGCATATTGCAAGCTGAATTAGGATTACCCAGAATTAGGATTACCCAGAATTAGGATCACCCAGAATTAGGATTACCCAAAATTAGGATACGGCAATGCCGTGTCCCTACCCGATTAATTGTAGGGAAACGGCACTGCCGTGTCCTCCTCACTCGCGGAGATCACCCAGAATTAGGATTACCCAGAATTAGGAGACGGCAATGCCGTGTCCCTACCCGATTAATTGTAGGGAAACGGCACTGCCGTGTCCTAGCTTAATAATGACTCCCCGATTTGCGATGGTGCACTGCTGTCACCCCATCATTTTTCAACAAATGACCACTATCAACGGCTGCATAAACCACCCAATGATCCCCACATTCCATCCGACTCACCACCTCACATTCCAGATAAGCCAAAGCGGCCGTTAATACCGGACAACCATTACTAGATTCCGTCGTTTCAACTCCAGCAAATCTATCTTCTCCCGGAGCAAAGTTTTTCATAAAATGCTTCCGCAACTCCCGCCCTTCTGCTAGGATATTCAACACAAATTGATCGCCCGCATACATCAAAGCTTCGATCGATCGATCTTTAGCAACCGCGATCGTCAAACCAGGCGGAGTAAACGTAGCTTGTGATACCCACGACGCGAGCATGGCACTACTAACATCCCCCCGCTTGGCTGAGAGTACGCACAGAGAACCAACCAGTCTTCCTACTGCTTGTTCTGTGCGATCGCTCCCACCAGTTAAAGTCGGTTTTGGGGCCCGCAATTTTTGCGATCGAATCAAAGCTTGAGCAAAATCCGTTCCCGCCTCTTTGCACTCGTGAATCGTCGCAGCCGTCGGCTTAAACTTCGCTCGAATCGGTTCAAATCCGATGCGATAGCCAGCATCTTTCAACTTACCTTCTACCAAGTCGATCGCCTCTCCACTCCAGCCAAAGGAACCGAAAACCCCAGCCAGCTTACTCTTGGTTGCTGTCGATAACACAATTCCCAAAGCCGTTTGAATCTGAGTCGGTGCGTGTCCTGCTAAAGTGGGAGTCCCGATGATAAATCCCGCACATTTCTCGATCGCCTCTTGAATCTCTCCCGGTTCAACAAATTCGCAATTAATCGTTTCCACCGCCACACCAGCCTTAGTGATTCCTTTCGCGATCGCCTGAGCCAAAGTAGCAGTATTACCATAAGCAGAAGCATAAAGCAACGCAACTGTCAAGTCTTTTGAATTTTGTTGTAAACTCCATTCCCGATACAAATTGCTCAGTTCGTGGAGACCATAACGGACGATCGGACCATGACCCGGGGCATAAAATGCTGTTGACAAATCCGCTAATTTATCCATTGCCACGAGCACTTGTTTCGCCTGAGATGCGTGGAGAGAATCGTAATAATAGCGTCTATCTTCGCTGTAAACAGTCCAACCTTCATCAAATATTTGATCGCCGCAAACATGAGCTCCAAACAATTTATCAGTAAACACAATTCGAGTCTGCGGATCGTAAGTGCAAAGTTCGTCCGGCCAGCGGGGAGTAGGAGTGGCGATGAATCTTAATTCGTGACCTTTTCCTAAATTGAGTCTTTCTTCTCCTCGGACGACTAAGATGCTTAATTCTTGCTCTGGAAATGATGCTCGTAAAGCGATAGCGGCTGGGTTAGTACAAACAAATGCTATTTTAGGACACAATTCTAACAGAGCTTTAATTGTGACTGACCTGTTAGCATTAAAATGTCCCAAGATGACGTAATTTATACTTTTCAAGTCGAACCGTTTCTGCAAACAATCTAGATAGTTTTGAGTGAAAGATTCCCCTGGCGGGTCTAACAAAGCAGTTTTGTCAGCTTGAATAATATAGCTATTTGCTGTTGTCCCCTTTTGCAGGGAATATTCTACTTCAAATTTGAGTCTGTCCCAAGTTCGCGATCGCACTGCGGCCGTATCTGTGGCAATTGGGGCAAACTGCACATCGCGCGGTTTAACATTGGATGCGGACATGGAAATTAGAGTGTTAGTCATTGATTGCACCTATTTCTATGAATTTTGCTACAGCAATGCTATCGATTTTGTGAATGAGATTTTTTTTATTTAACCGCAGAGGGCGCAGAGAACGCAGAGAAAGATATCAGAAGAGAGGAAGATGGGGAGAATGAAACAGCCCTGGGGGTTGACTTCTTCCTGAATTTCCCCCCTTGGGGGGGCAGGGGGGGGTTGACTTCTTCCTTCGTTAATAATGATTCCCAACTTTGCGGTGGTGGACTGCGGGGAGTGCATCGGGATTGGATACACGGCCACTATCTACCGTCGCATATACGACATGATGATCCGAAAGTTCCATCCGACTCACTACTTCGCATTCCATGTACGCCAAAGCATCTGTCAGAATGGGAGAACCATTACTGCCTGGTTGAGTTTTAACTCCGGCAAAGCGATCGGCACCTGGTTGAAAACGCTTTAAAAAGTGTCTCATCAAGGTTTGATAATTGCCTTCTTCGAGCACATTTAAAACAAATTTGTCTCCCGCGTGCATCATCGATTCAATCGCCCGGTCTTTCGCAACTGCTATTGTTAAACCCAGTGGTTTAAAACTGGCTTGCGTTACCCAAGAAGCCAGCATCGCACTGCTAATTTCGCCTTTTTGAGCAGTAATGATGTAAAGTCCGCCACTGATTCTTCCTAACGCTTTATCGAGGTCGCTATCGAGGGATTTCATCTGTTTGACAGCTTTGTCTCGCGTCAGCCACTGTCCCAAGTCGGTGCCTGCTTCGTCGCAAAGTTGATAAATTGTGTCTGTCGGTGTGTCTTTAATTAAAATGTTGGGAAATATCTCTTTTAAACCCAACTCTTTGAACTTGTTTCGCAGCGGATAAATTGATGAATCATCACCGCCACCAGATTCGCATAAACCGAAGGATTGTTTGTTATTAGCAGCTACTAAAATTGTGTTAATAGCGGCTTCGGCATTCACCGCAGCAGCACCGGTACTCGGCGGCGAACAAATCACAATCCCGGCGGCTGTACCAACAAGTTCACGCACTTCTTGTAAATCGGCGATTCTTAAATCCATCATTTCTACGGCGACACCGGTTTTGGTGATACCGTGGGCGATCGCCTGGCTGAGTCGATCGCTAAAACCGTAGTCGGAAGTGTAGAATACTGCTACCGTAGTTTCTGCCTTAGTTTGCTCTTGACTCCACTTTTTGTAGCGCCCAGTGAGTTCAACCACATTGTACCGCAGCAAAGGGCCGTGGCCTGTCGCAACTGTACCAATTTCGCCCAATTCTGCCATGCGTTTCATTGCACTCAGGACCGATCGGGCATTGGGAGCCATCAAACACTCATAATAAAAGTGGTAATCTTCCTCAACCGCTGCTAAATCATCATCGTAGGTGCTGTCGGTACAGTAGTGCATCCCGAAAGCATCGCAGGTGAACAGCACTTGGGTTTTGCGATCGTAGCTGAAAATAGTATCAGGCCAATGCAAATTCGGTGCCGATACGAATTCGACAATGTGATCGTTTCCTAAATCTAGCTTGTCACCATTTTTGACTACCAGTCGCTCAAATGGCTGGTGTATCAGGTTTTCCAAAAATTGAATTGCTACTTTTGCACCCACGACAATCGCTTGGGGTGCCAGCGCCAGCACATCTTTCACCAAACCGCTGTGGTCGGGTTCGGTATGGCTGATAATTAGATAGTCAATCTGTTTCGGGTCGATTTCGCCCGTCAGAATGTCCATATATTGTTGGCGAAATTTCTCGTGCGAAGTATCGACGAGGGCTGTCTTTTCGCCACGAATGATGAATGAGTTGTAAGTTGTACCGTTTTTGAGTCCGAACTCAATATCAAAGCGGTCTCGATCCCAGTCCAAGCATCGAATTGCCGTTGTTTCAGCGGCAATTTCGACCTTTTCCACCGTCAATCTGCGTTGGACTCGTTCAGTCAGCGCTACCATAACGTGCCTCCTTGTCAGTGACTCTTACCTTATTACTTACATTCTCGCACGTTTTTTTTGTAAATATTTATAAAATTTCTTATGACGCTGTTAAGTAACTTCAAAGTTATGACAGAAGATTGATTTGATAATTTAATACAATCAATTTTTCATCAATAGATGGTTGACAAAAAGCTAATATATGTGGTAATAAAAGTGAGTCAAATCGGTTGGACGATCGCCCAACCAGTCAAAACAGTCAGGGATCTGGGGATGATGATAGGATTAAAAAATCCTAAATTAATTAACTATAATCGATTAACTAATATAAAGCTATGTCTGAAAGTTCGTTTGAGAAAACTAATTTGGGTTGGCAATTAGGACAGTCGCAACAGCGATTGCAGGAGTGGTGGGAACTAAAAACTGCCCAAAATATGCCGAATGTCAAACTGCCATCTTGGTTTGATTCCCCCATCTTGTGGGCGATCGCAAAAGTCGCCTTTTGGGTAATCTTAGCATTGCTCGCAGTCTGGGCGAGTTGGCAAATTTGGCAACAGTTGCGTTTTTATGTTCATAATTCCAAAAAGCGGAATCAAACAACTGATGGAAGTGGGAAACAAACCATTAAAGATTTGTCGGTAGCAGAGTGGTTATTGCGATCGCAAAAATTGCAGCAGTCAGGGAAATACCGCCAAGCTTGTAGGTGTCTTTACATGGCGGCTTTGCAGCGGTTAAATGATGCCGGAACCGCAATTCACCAAACCAGTCGCACTGATGGCGAATATTTGCAGTTAATCCAGCAATTGCCGCAACCAGCGCCTTACGAAACTGTGATTTCCATCCATCAGCAACTATACTTTGGGAATGCAGAAGCTTCCCAGTCAACCTTTGAACAGTGTCAGCAAGCTTACCAACAAATTAAGGATTAAACAGCGATGAACTTGTCAAAGCGTAGGTTTTGGTTGTTGGGTGCGATCGCGATTACCGCAATAATGATCGTTACCCTGCTATTTGCTCCTGCTAACAACAAAATCAACAGCGGTTCAACTTATCATCGAGGCCCGGATGGTTACGGAGCATGGCATGATTTTATGACAAAACGGGGAACCGAGATTGAGCGCTGGCAAAAACCTTTTCCAGACTTTGCTAAAAACCCAGATATCAAATCACCGAGTACACTTTTACGCATCTATAGCAGCCCAATTTTCACAGAAGCTGTTCCTGATATAGAGGAAAAGTGGGTAAAACAGGGTAATACTTTGGTGATTTTGGGAGTTAACGCACCCGTTACAGCAGCACCTTTTAGTAGCTTGCTCCCACATTCAGCCGGGGAAATCAAAATTGATACGGGGCGAAGAGTTCCCAGGGATAAAAAGCCAATTTTAGGCGATGAATTTGGGGGAATTGTTTGGAAAAAAACACTGGGAAAGGGAACAGTTTATTTTGCCTCTGCACCTCATCTAGCTGCTAACGCTTATCAAGATTTTCCCGGTAATTATGAATTTTTAGCAGGGCTAGTTACTCAATCGGAAGGTGCAGGAAAAGAAATAGAAGGAACGGAACAGGCTAAAGCCGTGAAATTCATCCAAAATCCCATCGATCGGAGCCAGAAAACAAGTCCTATCCTCAATAAAGTATGGGTAGATGAATACATTCATGGCTACAAAGATTCAGAAATTGTTAAACGCGAATACGCGGGAAATTTATTTACTTATTTAGCCAAAACTCCTCTATTTCCAGTCTTGATACAGGGTACAATTATACTCATAGTTGCAATTTTTGCCGGGTGGAACAGGTTCGGACAACCTGTAACTATATCAGGGCCGCAGGTTGACAACAGCGAGGCTTACATCCAAGCATTAGCAGGTGTCTTGGAAAAAGCCAACAGCACTGATTTTGCGGTAGAAACGATCGGCAAAGCAGAAAAGTTACAACTCCAAAAAGCCTTATTATTGGGACAGGCATCTCTGGAAGGTGACACCCTGACAACTGCTTGGGTGGAGCAAACAGGACGAAAAGCGGCAGAATTGTCAGAATTGGTGCGATCGCCATCTCGGAAATCCCGCATTAGCGATCGAGATTTGCTAGTCTGGTTAGGTAAATGGCAGCAAATCCGTCAACATCTCTCGTCTAATAATAAAAATCCAAAATGAGCGAAACAAACTCTATTTTCAAACGCCTTAGCCAAACCCTTGACAAAATAGTCGTGGGTCAATCTTCCATAATACAGCAGTTGTTAGTAGCATTACTAAGCGGCGGTCATGTGATTATTGAGGGAGTACCTGGAACCGGGAAAACTCTACTGGTAAAAGCGATCGCCCAATTGATTCAAGCAGATTTTCGCCGAGTTCAACTAACGCCAGATATTTTGCCGTCTGATATCTTAGGAACGAATATTTTTGATTTTAATAACCATAGTTTCACCTTAAAAAAAGGGCCTGTTTTTACAGAGATTTTGCTGGCGGATGAAATTAATCGTACACCTCCGAAAACCCAGTCAGCACTGTTAGAAGCAATGGAAGAACAGCAGGTAACATTAGACGGTGAAACTTTAGCTTTACCAGACTTGTTTTGGACTATCGCCACTCAAAACTCTCTGGAATTTGAAGGCACTTATCCGCTACCTGAAGCTCAGTTAGACAGATTTTTATTTAAACTTGTGGTTGACTATCCCGATGCAGCAGCAGAAAAGCAAATGTTGTTGAATTCAGAGGCGGGATTTCGCGCCAAACGCATCGATTTAGCTCGGATCAAATCTGTAGCAACGGTAGAGCAAATCCTGAGTGCTCGTCAATCAGTACAAACAGTCAAAGTAGAAGAGAAAGTGCTCGATTATGTGTTAGCTTTGGTGCAGAATACGCGCAAACATCCCGATTTGGGATTGGGTGCTTCTCCGCGATCGGCAGTAGCTTGGTTGCAAAGCAGTAAAGCTCATGCTTGGCTAGCGGGCAGGGATTATACTACTCCTGATGATGTTAAGGCGATCGCACTTCCACTGTTGCGTCACCGTCTGATTCTCAAACCAGAATCGATGTTAGATGGCTTACAAATTGATTCGGTAATTGCTGCGGTATTAAAACAAGTCGCTGTACCGAGGTGAATTAATCATCATAATCAACCTCGGTGAACCACCCATCACAAAAGTTGTTTATACCTCACATTTTACACCATTCGGAACGGGCAAGATGCCCGTTCCACAACACATCAAATTTCTTGTGGGGGGGTGGCATCTTACCGCCCAAAAAATACAATTATACTCGTTATCAGGCTCTTCCTAGGAACCAGTTAAAACCGCAAACAAAATGATTCCTTCTATCCGCCTTTATTTCCTGTTAGCGATCGCAATACCGATCGCCATTTTGCTAGCCATGCTTGTCAATCAACAGACAAGTATCATCGGCACTTTACTATTTGACGGTTTAATTCTAGTTTTAGCCATTATCGATGCACTGCGCGTCAAATCCGATCGCGTACAAGTGACACGCCATCCATTACACCGACTTTCGGTTGGGCGAGACAATCCGGTTGTGCTGTCAGTGCGATCTGCAAATCAAACAGCAAAAATTCAACTGCGCGACTTATATCCCCTAGAATTTGATGTTTCTCAACCGCTGCTAGAAGCCTCTCTAAATCCTCACAGCGAGGAAGAATTAACTTATACAATCCGCCCGCAAAGTCGAGGGGAATATCAGTGGGGAGATATTCAAGTGCGACAGTTGGGAAACTGGGGTTTAGCATGGCATGATTGGAAAATACCTGCTAGTGAAAAAGTGGCGGTTTATCCAGATTTAATGATGTTGAAAGAACTTTCGATTCGGCTAACATTGGAAAATAGCGGCACAATGCGGCGGTTACAAAAACTCGGCATGGGAACAGAATTTGCCGAACTGCGCGAATATGGTATTGGCGATGATCCTCGGTTGATTGATTGGAAAGCTACTGCAAGGCGATCGCGCCCTTTAGTCAGAGTTTTAGAACCAGAAAGGGAGCAAACTCTGATTATTTTACTCGATCGCGGACGGCTGATGACGGCACGAGTCCAGGGTTTGAAGCGCTTTGACTGGGGAGTCAATGCAGCCCTATCTCTAGCCTCTGCTGGACTGCATCGGGGCGATCGCGTGGGAGTCGGTGTGTTCGATCGCCAAATCACGACTTGGATACCTCCAGAAAGGGGTCAACATCAACTATCAAAATTAATTGAACGCCTAGCACCAATTCAGCCAGTGTTGTTAGAACCAGACTATGTTGGTGCTGTCACTAAATTAGTAACTCAACAAACTCGCCGTGCATTAGTGGTGTTAATTACTGACTTAGTAGATGTTACCGCTTCTACAGAAATGCTTTCGGCATTAGCGCGTTTGACACCTCGTTATTTGCCTTTTTGCGTAACTTTGCGCGACCCTCTAGTTGACCAAATTGCTCACAGTTCCACCGTAGAAATTACACCTGCTTATAATCGTGCGGTAGCCTTAGATTTATTGGCACAGCGTCAAGTAGCTTTTGCACAGTTGAAACAAAAAGGAGTTTTGGTTTTGGATGCACCTGCGAATCAAATTAGCAAACAATTGGTTGACAGATATCTGCAACTTAAGTCTCGGAATCAGCTTTAACATCAATTCCGGTTATGCCGGAATTATATAGAGGAGACGGCAGTGCCGTGTCCCTACCCAAAATAATCTTGTAGGGAAACGGCATTGCCGTCTCCTAATTTCGGCTACTAATAATTTCGATGCAACCGGAAACGATATTATCTAGGAACTTCAGCCGATCGCCTCCGACCACAATACATCACCAACAGCGCAAACAACCCAATCCCAGCCAGATACTTCAACGGATCGGGAATTCCCGGATTTGGCGAGAAAAAACCCTCGATTGTACCAGCAATTACCAGCATCGGCACAATCCCAAACACCAATTGTGCAGCTAGACTACCGTAAAACTTCATAGCATCAGCACGACGATATTTGCCGGGAAAAAAGATGGCGCGGGCGATGATTAAACCAGCACCACCAGCTAAGAAAATAGCCGGCAATTCCAGAGCACCATGAGGAAATACAAACGCCCAAAAAGGGTAAGCTAAATTGTGCTGAGCGACTAAACTGGCGATCGCACCAATCATCACTCCATTAAATGCCATAATATAAACAGTGTAAAGACCGAACACAATCCCTCCCCCAACAGCCGCAAAGCATACGGATAAATTATTAGTCATAATACCGCTAGAAGCTAAAGGTTCGATTCCCACAATTGAACCCATCCACAATTTCCCGTCATCGCGCACCGTTTTAATCAAATGTGCAGGAACTACTAGGGACAAAAACGTCGGATCTTGCCAAGCAAACCACCAAGCAATCAACCCCATGACTAAAAAAATACCAGTTGCGATCGCAGTATAACCAAACGTCTGCTGTACCGTAGCCGGAAAACCCCAGCGGCAAAACTCCACTAAAGCTGCCCAATCTTGGCGGCGCGAACCTTGGTAAATTTGGGCATAGCCGCGAGAAGTTAACCTTTGCAAATCTTGTAACAAAATATTACCGACTTCATTTGTCCTCGCCCTAGCCAAATCCGCTGAAACAGAACGATACAAACTGGCTAATTCGGTGATTTCAGACGCAGGTAAGGACTTTAGCCCCTTTTTTTCCACTTTTGTTAAAAGAGTGTCCAACCGTTTCCAGTTCGGTTCCCGCCTCGCAATCCAACGTTTAATATTCATGAAGTTTTCTCTAAATTCTATTAGATATAGCTTAAGATAGTTGTAAATTTTCTGTTTAACACAATTATACCAATCCAGCCATGCCTAAAAAT
>JAYTZD010000406.1:0-3030 GCA_043742065.1 Oscillatoriales bacterium | reverse complement strand
AGGTGCGATCGCAACTTCTTGAGAGAACAAACCCTCGCAGCGTTTAGTTTTGAATCCGTTTGTGAATCCATAGCAGAGATTTTTCAACCCTCTGACTCAGATTAACTCATAACGTAGAGAGCGGTTTCTCGGTGTATAATAGTAAGATTAACTCGAACAACTGCGTGAATTTCTGAGTAGGATAGAGCTATACCTCCCTGCAAAGACAACCAAGGAGAACACTGTGAACCAAGGCCCATCTAAAATCTCTTTCAAGCTACCCGCTATTAGCAATTGGCTGGTACTGCTAGGTATTGCATGGCTGTTGGCATCACTGGGTTTGGGTTGGATAGTTAAATCGATTTTTATTTTAATCGGTTTTTTGTTGGTGACGCCTGTAATTGCAGTTTTCGCATTCCAGTGGTGGCTGAAACGGAACTTAGTTGAAGGTAAGTGTCCCGTCTGTCAATCGGAACTTACAGCTTTAAATCAAACTCAGCATCAATGTGGCAACTGCGGTGAACCTCTGAAGGTAGAACAAGGTATTTTTATGCGCTTGACTCAGCCCGGTACGATCGATGTTACCGCAGTTGAAGTATCATCAGTGCAACAATTGGAAGAATAACCGATTTTGGATTTTGGATTTTGGATTTTAGATTGGAGAATTGTTGAATAATATTATTCGTTAACTACTAACTATTCCCAATTACCCATTACAGATCACCCATTCCCAATTACCCATTACCCATTACCCATTACCCATTACCAAAAATTACTTTTCCAATCGTACAGCGTACCACTGCAAAAACTTTCCAGGGCCGACATCTAATTCACAATAAGTATCAATTAAATACTTAGCTTGGTCTTCTGGCGCAGAGAATTTTTGCACATCCCGTGGCAAATCTTCTGGTGTTGAAGCTAAAACTGATTTTAGCTTTTCTAACAGTTCCGCCGCAGTCAAGAACTGCTCCGGCTGGTTTGTTTCTAACACGACAAATGTGTCTTCGTCATATAGTGACATAGTTTCAGATGTTGAGATTAAGTATTTATAAAGTTTCGTGCAATTAGCCGATCGAACTATACAGTCTTATTTAGAGCTGCAAGGCCCAAGAGCGATCGTGTTACAATTAAATACCGTCAGAATTCCTATCGGATTACCGTGATTAACTTAGTTGTTAACCGAGTTGTCAACAGATCCAACACAGCACTTCTGAGGAAGTTTGTCAAGTCCAAATTTGTCAACTGTAAAATTTTCAAGAAATATCAGACCGATCCTGATCTAATTATAACGGACACTGTACATTCCCATGACTACATCTGCCACTTCAGCGCCCGCGACGCGCAAGCCATCTAAATCAGAAGGCCTCAAAGAACGGAGCAACTATTTGCGAGAACCCGTTGCGACTGAACTCTTACAAGAAACCAATCGCTTCACAGAAGACGGGATTCAAATTCTCAAATTTCACGGCTCGTACCAGCAAGACAACCGCGACAATCGGATTAAAGGCCAAGAAAAAGACTATCAGTTCATGCTGCGTACCCGCAATCCCGGCGGTTTCGTTCCCCCGCAATTATACCTAGCCTTAGATCAGCTATCGGAAGAATACGGCAACCATACACTCCGCGTCACAACACGCCAAGGCTTCCAAATTCACGGCGTGCTGAAGAAAAATCTTAAAGTAGTGTTTTCCTCAATTATTAAAAATATGGGGTCAACCTTGGGGGCTTGCGGCGACTTGAACCGCAACGTCATGGCACCGCCAGCACCGTACAAAAATCGTCCAGAATACCAGTATGCGCTGAAATACGCCAATAATGTCGCCGATTTGCTGACACCGCAAACGGGTGGTTATTACGAGATTTGGCTGGATGGGGAAAAGGCGATTAGCGCTGAGGAAGATCCCGCTGTCAAGGCTGCGAGACAGTCGAACGGCAATGGTACAACATTTCACGACGATCAAGAACCGATTTACGGCCAGCATTATATGCCCCGGAAATTCAAATGTTCCGTGACAGTACCCGGAGACAATTCGGTTGATTTGTACTCTCAGGATTTGAGCTTGGTGGTATTTACCAATAAAGCTGGGGAATTGGAAGGTTTTAACGTGTTTGCTGGTGGTGGTTTGGGCCGCACTCACAATAAGGAAGAGACTTTTGCGCGGGTTGCGGATGAGATTTGCTATGTTGCCAAGGATGATGTTTATGATCTGGTCAAAGCAATTGTAGCAACTCAGAGAGATTATGGCGATCGCACAGACAGAAGACACGCCCGACTAAAATACCTGATCAATGACAAAGGCGTACAGTGGTTCAAGGAAAAAGTAGCCGAATATTTTCGCAAGCCACTAGAACAGTTTAAACCGTTGCCAGAATGGAAGTATATCGATTTCTTGGGGTGGCACGAACAAGGCGACGGTAAGCTGTTTGTGGGCATTTCTGTAGAAAATGGCCGGATTAAGGATGAAGGTTTGTTCCAGCTAAAAACGGCTTTGCGGGAAATCGTGCAGAAACATAACTTGCCGATGTTGGTGACACCGCACCAAAATGTGCTGATTTACGATATTTCACCAAAAATCAAACAAGAAATTCAGAGCATTCTGGCGCGATGTGGGATTCAGGGCGAAACTGCGATCGACCCCTTAGTCCGCTATGCTATGGCTTGTCCGGCAATGCCAACTTGTGGGCTGGCGGTTACTGAGTCAGAGCGCGTGATTCCGAGTATCCTAGAACGAATTCGGGTGCTTTTGACGAAAGTTGGCTTAAAAGACGAAAATTTTGTAGTGCGGATGACGGGTTGCCCCAATGGGTGCGCCCGCCCTTATATGGCAGAATTGGGGTTTGTCGGGAGTGCACCAGAATCTTACCAGATTTGGCTAGGCGGTTCTCCCGCGCAAACGCGGCTGGCAAAACCGATTGAGGAAAAGCTGCACGTCAATGATTTTGAATCTTTTTTAGAGCCAATTTTTGTTTATTTTAAGCAAAAACGGCAACTAAGTGAGAGTTTTGGCGATTTTTGCGATCGCGTCGGGTTAGAATCTATCCGTCAATTTG
>JAYTZD010000405.1:0-5985 GCA_043742065.1 Oscillatoriales bacterium | reverse complement strand
GACGAGTACGATGAATTACTGAAACGGATGTAGTTTAAGGCGATCGAATTCGTCAGCGCCCGTTACCGTAGATGGCGATCGCAGAATTATATCGCGGTGTGAATTTCGAGCGATAAATGAAGTAAACTATAGACAAAGGTTTCAAACAATTTTAACCAATGCCAGCATCCGTTCTTCATCTGTTTGACAGAATCACGGTGAATCCAAGATAATGTGGCGATCGTCCCTGCATCCGGGGAATGCGGATTCGAGTCATCGATATCCTAGAGTTGCTGGCTGCGGGTGAGCAAATTTTTAAGTTTATCGAAGAATTTCCAGACTTGGAAATTGACTATATTAAAGCTACGCTTCTGTATGCAGTCCGCAAGCTCGATCGTCCTGTTTTAGCCGCATGACAATTTGGTTGAATTTTCATCGAACGGCAGCAATTGCTATGTGAATTAGTGCCACTTTTGGTGACATACATCAGCGATCGATCGGCGGTATTTTTCTCTTCTATTGGGTATTGTACCGCAACTGCGATACAATTATAAGTTCGACTGCTAGATTTTCGTAAACTCGTAATCAGTTGATATATTTCGGGAATGTCTGAAAAAACTCTGCTAAGTGAAATTGTTCATTGTCCCCATGCACGAGAGTGTCAAGAAGATCTTTCTGTTGAAAATCCATGTCGTAAAATTGTTGACTCTCAAAATGCAATTGGGTTAGAAAAATTTCAAGTGCCTGAACCTTGGAGTGGACAGATAGAGCAAGCACCCATTCTCTTCCTGAGTTCAAATCCATCAATTGGCTCTGATGAAGATTACCCAACTTGGGATTGGTCATGTAGCGAAGTACACGATTATTTCAATTACCGTTTTGGAGGAGGACGTAAGCACTGGATCGTTGATGGTACAAAATCCTTGCTAAAAGACGGGAAATATAGTCGCTCTACTCGATTTTGGGCAGCGGTTAGACAACGTGCGATTGAGCTACTTCAACGGAACGTTAGTCCAGGCATTGATTATGCGCTTACCGAGATAGTGCATTGTAAGTCTCGTGCCGAAACTGGTGTAGAAGAATCACAGGAGCAATGTGTGGAAGCCTACTTGTTGAGAGTTTTAGAACTAGCAAGAGCAAAAGTGATAGTGGTACTGGGGGCACGCGCAAAGCAAGTGATTCAAAGCCAATTCAAGATCTCTACAGCAAATTCAATATCCGAGTTCGTTGAGATAGGGAATCGTGAAAGATTTTTTGCTTTTCTCCCCCATCCAAATGCTCGGACCCACCGTTCTTTTGCTAAGTGTTTACAGGGTGATGAACTTGAAAAGTTACGCGCTTTTTTGCGGTAGCATCAAAATACGGCAAGAGATGCGCGCACTCGAACAACGCCAATGCACCCGACCGTCGAGATCCTGTCGGTGGCAGTCTGAGGTAATTTGCGGCGGGTGATTGGCAACGTTAGACCGCTAAATCTGAGTTGGGTAGTGGCTTGAATGTATCTATCAAATTCCAACCCAAAGGTGAATGTCATGCAAGCTAAACTTCAAGAACAACTTTCTCCTGATGCCGAAGTTATTTTGGGACGTTTGCCAGAACGAATTCAAGCGGCTCTAATTGCGCGTGCTGCGGAAATTGAATATCCGATCGCAGCAGTGATCGAAATGGCGATCGCCAGTTTTCAAGGGCACAGAAGCATTAGGTTTCGTAGATTGCAAACCAGGACGCGGGCAGTAAAACGGAGAAGCGGACGTTTTGCCAATCGATCGACGATCGCTCTCTTAGTTATTCTATTCTCTGTATCTCGTTGAGAATATCAGCTAGAAAAGGAGCATCGGAGCTAATTACATTATTTTCACTTCCATCATGTTTGTGATGTGGAAAGTTAGGAAAATTCAGTTTTCGGTGATGTTCGGTATTGTCATAGCGAAAAATTAGATTGTTTTCCGCATCCATATATTGATAACTATACATTTTTCTATCTAGAGCAGTCTCAACATAGACAAATTCCCGTAAATGCAGTAATGAATTATATTTGAAGTTAATCTGTCCTCGGATAAACCCTTCATAAAGTCCTCTTTTTTCAAAATCTAGATTGAAGGATTCTACAATTTGACAGGATTCAATTAGAGCGCGAACCTGCTGATAATAAAGTTCAATTAACAAACTCAATTTCCTCAATGGTTTCTTTTTTCTGTCGTAAATGTGCCAACATTCGAGATTCTCCTATCCATTCATCAAAATCAAAACTATGTGTCAATTCATCATTATTGAAGCGTCTAATAAATTCTTCTGTCAATAATTCATATTTAGTCTCAAATTCTTGAAGTCGCTCTTTCGTTCGTTTAATTCCTGCTTCAATGCTATCGAGTCTCTCTGACAAAGCACTTTCGATAATTTGTCTGAGTGAATCTGGATATTTCGATCGGAGTTTTAGTTCAGCCATAGTTTTTGATTCATAATCTCAATATGTATTGTAGCATTTGGACGATAGTTATAAATGGGAAATTGACTGCTGATGTTATCTAAAATCTTGGTCAAGGGGAGAAGTTACGCGATCGCATATCCAGTATACTCTCGAACTTCCGGTGGATGGAAAGCCAGAACAATGTGGTCTTTGGGCACGCCAGCGGCGACCAGTTCAACCGTGATACCGTCCTCAATCCCATCATAATGAATCCAGATTTTGTCTCCGATAATTTGGACATGGGTGACGCAACCGTGAACGCGCTTTTTACGATCCCAACCTTCATTGAAGAGTAAAAAATGAGTCCGATCGGCATCAATGATGACATATTGTTGAATGTCGCCATGACTATAAGAAATAGCAGCATGATCTTTGAGAATTTTCTCAACTGTATCTTGATAAAATTTTAGTGTATCCATTGAACAATCTCCTCTGTTTCTGAATCAAAAATAATCAGGTTAATGCTCTTTTTACGAAGTACCATTTGACATATCTCTTCTGAGAAAAAACCTTCAAATACGGTTTGGGCGATCGCTAGGTAAAGGACTCGTTCTGGATCTTCATCCTCCATAATTAGATAGTACAAATCGTATTGACCGAGTGCCTTTTCTAACTCGCTTACAAGTGATGGGTCGAGGAAGCTTTTGATTTCTACGGCAATTTTGCGCCCTTGCTTCTCGGCTGCGAAGAGCTTTTTTGCGCCCAAATCAACGTAGACTGAACGTCCGCCAACTTTGAGCTTGAAAGGATCGTTAGTAATAGTCCAACCGTCTTTGATGAGGGCTGTGCAGACAGTATCGTGATAAAAGTCTTTGGCAGGCATAGGGGCTATTATGTTTATCTATCATATACCACATAAGTTCCGCAGAGGTTACGCGATCGCATATCCAGTATATTCTCGGACTTCCGGTGGATGGAAAGCCAGAACAATGTGGTCTTTGGGCACGCCAGCCGCGACGAGTTCAACCGTAATGCCGTCCTCAATCCCATCATAGTGAATCCAGATTTTGTCGTTGCGGATTTCGGCGTGCACCGCAGTACCATGAACTCGCAAATGATTTTCCCAACCTTCATGTATCAGCATAAAGTGATTGCGATCGCGGCTGACAACCAAATAGGTAATTACTTCCCCATAAGTGTAAGGAAGATCCGCATAGTATTGGAGAATTTTCTCCAGCGTCTCACGCCATTGATCTACGGGTTGATTTGCGGTTGCCATTGGATAATCTCCTCCGTATTATTTTGACTTAACTGAGATTCTCAGAAACCGGGTTTTTACCAAATCTGCGGCTACAACGAAATATTATCGTAAAAACCCGGTTTCTGGGCCCTCACTGAGATTCTCAGAAATCGGGTTTTTGCCAAATCTGCGGACTACAACCAAATATTATCGTAAAAAACCCGGTTTCTCGACACCCAATTAATTCGACTCAATCTGTGCATTCAAAACCTTAGAAATCCGATCGCGCGTTTCCTCCAAATGAGCCCGCGTATAAGCATCCGCACTCCGATCCAAATTGCGAATAGTCTTGCTCAAACCCTCCCGTAACTGCCGCAACTCGTACCAAGCCAAACTCCGCGCATCTTCAGGAACACTCGTTTTTCGCAACACCACTCCCATCAAAATTGCCAAGTGTTCCCGCTGTAGCGATCGCCGAAAAGTCGAAATCTGCATCTTTTTATTTGTCGGTTGCAAAACCTCTTGCCAAATATCTTTTTGCAATGTATCGAACACTTCTGGCAACCTTAAAGCGCTTTCCGGCGATGATTTTAACTCCGCATCCCGGAGTCTCACCAGTCGCTCAGGAGAGAGCAAAACCCGCAACACAAACCGCTGCAAAAAGGTAATGCGATCGCCGATCGGGTAATCTAAAGGAAACACCAAAGCTGGACTTCCCCAGTGATTCCAACGAGATGGCGCTAATTTATTCAACAACTCTGGCGCAAAACTAAACGCATCCGGTGCAAAAACGTACTTATCCAGTGTTGCTAATGCTTCTCGTTGTTGACTAAGTGCGATCGGTACAAACGGCAATTTCCCCTGCGGATCACCAGGGCGACTGCGGTTAAACGACTCTCCACCGATGTACAAAGTAGCATTCATTACCTGCTGAAAATAATACCCGAACACCGAATCAAACATCACTCGGAGTTCGTTGTAACCATCATCCCCAAACGGAATTCGCTTTTCTAAACGCTTCCACATCACCCTAGAATTATCCAATTGTGACTGCGAATATTTGAGCATATTCTCACTAAGATCGAAGGTATTCGCAGCCGGATCGAGACTAGCATAAGCATCCTCATCTGGCGCATAAGCTAATTGCGCTTGGGCAGCGCGACTAGCAATTTGTTTTAGCATTGGCAATTCGTTACTAGGATTCACAGCACCAAGCACTTTGTAACCATACTCGATCGCCCAATCGTCATAAGGCCCAACAATCATGGGATAATAATCGCCCTGGACAGTTCCCGGTGCAGCTAAATTAACCGGCACATAATCCATCACCGAAGCCACTAAACCTTGGGTGCGAGTTAACTGAGTATTGTTCAACTCCTCCGGTTTCAGCATCGTACTACCGTGAAAATTGTGCCTTAAACCCAAGGTGTGACCAACTTCGTGGGCTGTCAAAAATCGGATGTATTGATTCACATAATTATCAATTTCCCAAGTATTAGGCGTCGCATTTCCTAACAGAGACATCGACATTGCACCCATCGCAAATTGTCGGCTCGATTCCAACCCAAAGCACAAATCAGAATCCGACATTAACCGCGACATAGGTGATCGCTTTTGCTCTTGATATCTTTCCACCAAAGTGGGTAAGTCATCAATGATTCCACTAGCAGAATTATCCTTATTTTTAGTTGCTAAATTGCCATTTTCTAGCACTTTCAAATAGCGAGAATACATCCCAAACTGACAAGGGTTTGTATTAGATCCATTTCGTCCTTGAAAACTCTTCGCAATCGATCGATTTTGTTCCACCAAAGACCGATAACCTTGTTTGATTTGCCGAACAATATTCGCATCCAATAAAATATCTGCATCCAAGATTTCCCCAGTCAGTGGGTTGGTGCGAGATGGGCCGAGGCCTGCAAATTCTGGATCGAAGGAACTTGACCAGCGAATAGTATTGTAGCGGACATCCGCCGGGTCCCATTTCGCATTGTCCGGCATTTGTTTGACTTTAATTGCTTCGGTAAATCCTGCTTTTTCAAAAGCTTTGTTCCATTCCAAAATGCCCTCGCTGATGGCGTTGCGGTATTCCAGAGGTACATTGTTTTCAATCCAAAATACGATCGGCTGTACTGGCGGCGACATTGGTGCTGTAGGGATTTGTTTTTGCAAATGCCAGCGATTGATATAGCGGACAAAAGGCTCTCGGCTACTATTGTCAGAAAAGTCTTTATATGCTGTGAGGAAATAGCCGACTCGTTCGTCTGCTAATCTGGGACGATAGCCGTTATTTAATGGCACTTCGGAGAAACTGTAGTGAATGCGAAGATTGAAAGCTCGACTGTCAGGAATTGAGGGT
>JAYTZD010000404.1:0-5985 GCA_043742065.1 Oscillatoriales bacterium | reverse complement strand
TAGGAGGTTTGTTTAGTTCCACGGAACAATTGCAACAGCAAGTGAAAGTAGCTCAAACATTAGCTCCACTTTCTAGTCAATTGAATACCAATTTAAATTCTAGTGCAACAGCGGTAGTTCCATCTGTTAAACCGAGGATTTTGAGTTTACCAAACAAACCAAAATCCCTGGTTGTACCATCGGAGACAGCCAAAAAACTAGAACCAGTTGGCATTGAAAATAATCCTTAAATTATTGTATCATTTAAAGATATAAACGGAGGACACGGCAGTGCCGTGTCCCTACCGCGATCAATTGTAGGGACACGGCACTGCCGTGTCCTCTATATCATTCCGGCGCAGCCGGAATTGATATCAGTCTGCTTTCGGAATGAATCTGGGGCAACTGACCCAATTGCTTTCAGTCGATTGTACACTGGAGAACACAGTAAAGATAATAGTTATTGCGAGATGGTATTAACTCAATCTATCGAAGAAGCGGCATCTGGACTTCAGTATCTGTCTGAGTCGAAAGAAGCTCTGCAAAGTCGATCGCCCAATCAAGAACTTTTACCACTGACAGCCAGTGTTAACAGTCGCGATCATTTGGAAATAGGAGGCTGCGAGGTGACAGCTTTGGTGGAGCAATTTGGCTCGCCACTGTACATCTTAGATGAAGAAACGCTGCGGGCCACCAGCAGCCAGTACCGAGATGCTTTTTTGCGGTACTATCCGGGCGAATCTCAAGTGCTCTATGCTTCTAAGGCTTGGAGTTGTTTGGCGGTTTGTGCGATCGCAGCTTCCGAAGGCTTAGGCATAGATGTGGTATCTGCTGGAGAAATTAAGACAGCACTACAAGCCGGTGTAAATCCAGACAAAATCTACTTTCACGGCAACAACAAGTCCCGCAAGGAAATTCAGCTAGCTGTTGAAAGTGGCTGTGCGATTGTCGCAGATAATTGGCTCGATTTGGAGATTCTAGCAGAGTTCGGAAAATTGGGCATTAGCAACCCGAAAGGTGCGCCGACACGGGTGATGGTGCGGTTTACACCTGGAATTGAGTGTCACACTCACGACTACATTAAAACTGGTCAAATCGACAGTAAATTTGGCTTCGATCCCAACTCCCTCAAGAAGGTTTTTAGTTTCCTGAGCCAGCAGCCGTCGTTATCCTGCGTGGGAGTACACGCTCACATCGGATCTCAGATTTTTGAACTGCAACCCCATCACGATTTAGCAGATGTGATCGTTGAGGCTTTCACAAAAGCAATTCGCCACGGGTTGACTCCGACAGAAATTAATATTGGCGGTGGGCTGGGTATTCGCTATACTGAAGCGGACGATCCTTACAGCATAGATGATTGGGCTAAGACAGTCTGCGGCGCAATGGTAGCAGCTTGCAACAAGCAGAATTTGCCATTACCGAAATTGCTTTGCGAACCAGGTCGATCGCTCGTAGGTACAGCCTGCGTCACAGCTTACACCGTTGGCTCTCAAAAAGTCATTCCGGGAATTCGGACGTATTTAGCAGTCGATGGCGGTATGTCTGACAATCCTCGTCCAATTACCTACCAATCAGTTTATCGAGTTCTCGCAGCCAACAAAATGTCTGAGCCCTTAACGGAAACAGTCACAGTTGCTGGCAAACACTGCGAATCAGGCGATATTCTGATTAAAGATGCTAAGTTGCCCAAGTGTCAGGCGGGAGATATTCTGGTGGTTACGGCTACAGGAGCATACAATTACAGCATGGCTTCTAACTACAACCGAGTCCCCAGACCGGCCGCGGTTTTGGTCAGAAATGGTGAAGTTAATACGATCGTACAGCGGGAAACAGACGAGGATTTGCTAAGGTTCGATCGTCTTCCTGACAGACTCAGTGTTCAAAAGTAAAAGCAAAAAGCCAAAAGTAAAAAGAAAGATAATTCATTTGGAATTCTTGATGATTGTCTTTCAAATTTTTACTTTTGGCTTGTTCAGTCACGCGATTGGAATAACAACTGTTCATGGTTCACGGGTTCGAGTGCATCAAAGTTCGAGGTTCACAGGCGGTAAGGTTCGATGAACCATGAACAATCAACAATCTGGCTATGACTTTAGCCTCATTCAGTCCTTATTGATTCAGGCGATCGATATTGGACTGGTATTTGCCCTTGCGTATTTGGTGCTCGTCATTGTCGGGGAGCGCCGGACGTTGTGGATGGTACGGGGATTTATTATTTTAATGCTGGCTGCGGCGGTGAGCAACTGGGCTGGATTGAGGCTGTTGCACGTTGCCCTCAATAGTTTGGTGACTGGTTCGGCTGTGGCAATGGCGGTAATATTACAGTCAGAATTTCGCCGATTTCTGGAACAATTGGGTCGAGGGGAAATTGTACAATTGTTTGGACGCGATCGCCGACCTACTCCCGCACCGGATAGCGTAATAGATGAAATTGTGGACGCAGTAAAAGAACTTTCGCAGAACCGCACGGGCGCCTTACTAATTATAGAAACAGATTCTCCGATCGACGATCGGGATTTTTCAGTTCCGGGAGTGAAGCTAAATGCTGAAGTTTCTAAGGAATTGTTGCAGACTATTTTTCAACCACAAACTTTGCTCCACGACGGGGCTGTTTTGATTCGAGCTTCGCGGATCGTGTCGGCTGGGGTGATTTTGCCTTTGTCCGATCGCAGCGCGTCGCGGCAGTTGGGAACCCGCCACCGGGCGGCGATGGGGATCACGGAACGGGTACAAGCCTGTGTATGCGTAGTTGTGTCAGAGGAAACGGGTTCTATTTCTTTAGCCCAAATGGGAACTCTAAATCGACCTTTGACTAGCAACAAATTGAAAGAGTTGCTGGAGGCAAAATTATTTCCGTCGGACGGAGAAAGAGCTGTCGCCCCAATTCCTATAGGTAATTTCGGACGGCAGATAGGATTGAAGGTATGGACACTATTAAAGCGGATACTGCGTCGTCCGTCGTCGGCCAATCGGGAGAAACCATGACTCAAGGAATTTGCTTGGAAAAGTTGCCTGCTGATCTCGAACAAGAACGGCTACCTCGGCACGTAGCGGTGATTATGGACGGGAACGGCCGCTGGGCTAAGGATAAGGGGTTGCCCAGGATTATGGGCCACCGCCGAGGGGCAAGCGTTCTGAAGGAACTGCTCAGGTGCTGCAAAGATTGGGGTATTCCAGCTTTAACAGTTTATGCTTTTTCGACGGAGAATTGGGGCCGACCAGAGGGCGAGGTGGATTTTTTGATGAGTCTATTCGAGGGAAAATTGCGGGAAGAATTGCGGGAGATGGTAGCAGAGGATGTGCAAATTCAGTTTGTGGGGAATTTGCAGGCTTTGCCGAAGTCTTTGCAATCGGAAATTGAGCGTTCTGTGTCTGCAACTCAGCATAACCGGGGGATTCGGCTGACTGTGGCGACGAATTATGGGGGGCGTCAGGAGATTGTACAGGCCTGTAGGGCGATCGCCACTCAGGTGCAGGAGGGCAAGTTGCAGCCTTCTGAGATTGATGAGACTTTATTTAAACGCTATTTGTATACTGCTGATGTTTGTGACCCAGATTTGTTGATTCGGACGAGTGGGGAAATGCGGTTAAGCAATTTTCTGTTGTGGCAAATGGCTTATTCGGAAATTTACATTACTGAGACGCTTTGGCCCGATTTTGACCGATCGGAATTTCACCGCGCTTTGTCTACTTATCAGACACGCAGCCGTCGCTTTGGCAAAGTCTAGCGATTTTAGATTTTAGATTTTAGATTTTAGATTGATGAATTGATTAATTAATGATATCAATTCCGGCTGCACCAGAATGATGTACAGGACACGGCAGTGCCGTGTCCCTACAATTGATCGCGGTAGGGATACGGCACTGCCGTGTCCTCCGTTTAGATCATTCCGATGCTACAATTATGCCCCAATCCAAAATCTAAAATCTAAAATCTAAAATCAAATCATGGGCCGGAAAAAACTGCTGCTTCGATATCCTGACGCGAGAGGGAGTATTTGAAGAAGCGCTGAATATCTTGGCCGTCGTTTCCAGCATTAATGTAGCGAATGGTGAGTTGGTCAATTTCGAGGGCGAGTTCTGCTTTCCATGCAGGTCGATCGATGTTCCAGCAGTGGAGCTCTCGCAGATTTTGCTCGCAGCCACGACTTTTTAACCACTTCTCAATTTCTGGGAGTGGATGGTTGTATAAAGGGGTGTCAGAGGAGGGAAGAGTCATGGGATTTTAGATTTTAGATTTTAGATTTTAGATTGGGGATTTTGAATTTTAGATGTGAGGCTTTAATTGCCACGAATTAGCCCGATCGCGATCGCCAGTATCAAACATCCGATCAAAGTAACCCCCATAATAAACAGGGCGAATATTTCTCCGGGAGAAAGTGGCCGATCCGTGGGATCGAGGTAAGCCGAGTTGGAATTTTTTGCCCGCGATTGGGAAACCGGAGTATCGAAGCCAGGGGGCTGCTGAATCACGTTCATCCGAGAATAGCCTATTTTGAGGTCGTAGGCGAGGCGACGTTCTGGGTTGCTGAGGGTGGCGTAGGCGTTGTTAAGCTGCTGAAATTTGGCGGTAGCAATGGCGGTTGGCAGGTCGGTGGTATCCGGATGATACAGTTTGCTGAGTTCCCGGTACGATCGCCTAATTGCGATCGACGATGCCGAAGGATGCAGCCCTAACAAGCTGTAGTAACTAGAACCCAAGGGGGCTTTTCCTGGCATTTTCTGACTTTGGTTTTGTGCAGTTCCCTCGTTAGAAGTCACCTAAGCGCCTCTGGGCTTGTTGATAATTTTTGATTATTTTAGACCAAATTTGAGGGTAGTGCCACTGTTTGCGATGTTGAGGGGTTGACGGTGGGCGATCGTCGGTTGAGTCGATCGCCCACTTTAAACTATCAATCTCCCCGCAAATTTTGCACATCCTCAACGCTCAGCCCAGTAACTTGGGCGATCGCGGCATTATCTAGCTGTGAAAGTAATTGTCGGGCGATCACCAACTTTTCTTCTCGTTTTCCTCGTTCTATGCCTTGTTCTATGCCTTGTTCTATGCCTTGTTCTATACCTTGTTCTATACCTTGTTCTATGCCTTGTTCTATGCCTTGTTCTATGCCTCGTTCTATACCTTGTTCTATGCCTCGTTCTATGCCTCGTTCTATGCCTCGTTCTATACCTTGTTCTATACCTTGTTCTATGCCTTGTTCTATACCTTCCTGAACAGCCTTCATAATTGCTCCCTGTTGGTCATGAATAAACTGTTCCATTCTGTCCAAATCTTCCACTTCGTCGCGAGTTAACTTGACTTGATTGGCAATATCAAAAGCTTGATGTATTTCCGGTATGCTATCCATTGTTTCTGGAATTGATGTCAGACTTCTGGCATTTTTCATGAAATAAATCCATTTATCTGCCAGGGTTTCAAGTTCTTCCAGTTCCTTGGTGAATTTAGGCAACTCTACAAATACTAAATCCAGATTGTTTCCGGGATAATTAAAGTTTTTCTTTACTTCTTTCAACACAAATCTCGAACTAAATTCTTCACTTTCAGGAAACATTTCAAAATCAGTAATAGTCAAAGCGATCACTGGTTTCAACAGTCGATAACCTTGGGCTGCTTGCAATTGAAAACCATAGGTCTTGGCTGCATTATAAAAAACCCGCTTACTAAAAGACTGGACGTTGAGTACCTGCATTTCAATGATTACTAAAGTTCCGTCGCCGAGTTTGGCTTTTACATCTAGATAACTATCTTTTAATCCTTCTAGTTTTGGTGGTAGATTTGGGTTGATAATTTCTAAGTCTTCAATGGTGGAATTGCCTTCATAAATCAAGGCGTTGAGAAAGCTAATTAGAATGTCTTTGCTTTCTGAGGAACCGAAGATTTTTTTGAAGGCGTAATCTGTTTTTGGGTTGATGAATATCATGGTTTTAATTTGGGAGTAGGGTTAAATCAGTATTTTACTCCTGATTTTGTTTCAGACAATGGTTTGATATTTTCGGGCAAATGTG